>JAYRVK010000936.1:0-5544 GCA_041918555.1 Sandaracinaceae bacterium | reverse complement strand
GAGGACGAGCGCGGCGAGCGGCGCGCCCCGCGGGTCGACCGTGCGCACCGTCCAGCACACGAGCTCGTCGTCGCCGACGTGGTCGAGCCCGGTGCCCCCGTCGCTCGACGCCCACGCCGCGTCGCTCGCGCCGGGTCCCCACGACCCCGCGGCGTGCGGGGCCCGCGGCCGGCGCGCGCGCGCCTCGGCCGCCTCCGTCTCCCTCGGCTCGGGGCTCCCTGCGCATCGGGTCCACCACCCCGCCGCCCCGAGGGCGAAGAGGACGAGCCCCAGCGCCGCGCGCTCGATCGTGCTCGACACGACGCCTCCTTCGACGACCCCAGTGCGCCGGAAGTTCCCGCGCGAAGCGCGCTCGCCCGATTGGACGCCGCGACCGCGCCGACCGGCTCACGCCCAGAGCACGGGCTCGCGCTCGAGCTTCACCCCGAAGCGGGCGCGGACGGCGTCCGAGACCTCGTCGGCGAGCGCGAGGAGCGCGGCGGTCGTGCCCCCGCCGTGGTGCACGAGCGCGAGGGCGTGCGCGGTGCTGATCCCGACCGCTCCACGACGCAAGCCTCTTTGCATCCCCGCCTGCTCGATCAGCCAGCCCGCGGCGAGCTTGTGGCGCCCGTCCTCGGTCGGCCAGCGCGGGACCCCCGCGATCGCGTCGGCGACGCGCGCCTCGACGATGGGGTTCGTGAAGAACGAGCCCGCGCTGCGCCGGTTCGGGTCGGCCGGGTCGATCACCATCGACTTCGCGCGCCGGAGCGCGATCACCCGCTCGCGCACCTCCGCGACGCTCGGCGAGGGCGCGCCCTCGAAGCTGCGCGCGAGCTCCGCGTAGCGCAGCGCGGGCGCGCCGCCCGGCCGCAGCGCGAAGACGACCTCGAGGACCACCGCGCGCTCGGGGGCGCGCTTGAAGGCGGAGTCGCGGTAGCCGAACGCGCACTCGGCGGGCGCGAGCGTGCGCTCCTCGAGGCTCGCCCGGTCGAGCACGCGGACCGACTCGATCACCTCGGCGACCTCTTGCCCGTAGGCGCCGACGTTCTGGATCGGCGTCGCGCCCGCGCGGCCCGGGATGCCGCTGAGGCACTCGAGGCCCGCGAGGCCTCGGGCGACGCTCGCTGCGACGAGCGCGTCCCACTCCACGCCCGCCGCGGCGCGCACGCGCGCTCCGTCGATGTGCAAGTCGTGTTGCGCCATCTCGATCACGAGCCCGTCGAAGCCGGCGTCGCCGACCACGAGGTTGCTGCCGCCGCCGAGGATCCGCGCCTCGACCCCGCGGGCCTTCGCCCACGCGAGCGCCTCGACCACCGTGCGCTCGTCCTCGGCCTCGACGTAGAAGCGCGCCGGTCCGCCGAGCTCGAGGCTCGTCTGGTGGGCGAGGGGGACGTGCTCGAGGAGCTTCACGCCGGGCCGATGCGCGCGAGGCCACCCACGTAGGGCCGGAGCGCCTCGGGGACGACGATCGAGCCGTCGGCCTCCTGGTACTGCTCCAGGATCGCGACGAGCGTGCGCCCGACCGCGAGGCCCGAGCCGTTGAGCGTGTGGAGCAGGCGCGGCTTGGCGCCCGCCTCCGGCCGGTAGCGCAGGCGCGCGCGGCGCGCCTGGAAGTCGCCGAACCACGAGCAGCTCGAGATCTCGCGATACTTCCCCTGACCGGGGAGCCACACCTCGAGGTCGTAGGTCTTGTGCGACGCGAAGCCGAGGTCCGCGGTGCAGAGCGCGACCTTGCGGTAGTGCAGGCCCAGCGTCTTCAGCACGACCTCCGCGTGCCCGGTCAGCGCCTCGAGCTGCGCGAGGCCGTCCTCGGGAGCGCAGAGGCACACGAGCTCGACCTTGTCGAACTGGTGCTGCCGGATCAGCCCGCGGGTGTCCTTGCCGTAGGCCCCCGCCTCGCTGCGGAAGCAGGGCGTGTACGCGGTGTAGCGCTTGGGCAGGACCTCGGCGTCGAGGATCTCGTCCGCGTGGTAGTTCGTGATCTGCACCTCGGCCGTCGGCGACAGGAAGAGCCGCACGCGCTCGGTCGTGTCGTTCTCGTCGTAGACGCGCGTGATGTGGAACACGTCGTCCTCGAACTTCGGGAGCTGCCCGGTGCCGCGGAGCGAGCGCTCGTTGACGAGCGCGGGCGGCCAGAGCTCCTCGTAGCCGTGCGCGCCCGTGTGGAGGTCGAGCATGAACGAGATCAGCGCGCGCTCGAGCCGCGCGCCCGCGCCGCGCAGCACCGTGAAGCGCGCGCCCGTGATCTTCGCGCCGCGCTCGAAGTCGAGGATGCCGAGCTGCGTGCCGAGCTCGACGTGATCCTTGGGCGAGAAGCCGTGCTCGCGCGGCGCGCCGAACGTGCTCACCACCACGTTGTCGTGCTCGCCCTGCCCGATCGGGACGCTCGGGTCCGGGAGGTTCGGCAGGTGCAGGACGAGCGCCTCGAGCTCGGCGACGGTCCCCTCGAGCGAGGCCTCGAGCTCCTTGATCTCGGCGCCGAGCTGCTTGAGCGCGTCGCGGCGCGCGGCGAACTCGGGGCTCTTCTTGTCGGCCGAGGCCATCGCCTGGCTCGCCTCGTTGCGCTGCGCGCGCAGGCGCTCCGACTTCGCGATGAGCTCCCGCCGCGCGGCGGCGAGGGAGTCGATGCGATCGAGCGAGGCGAGCGTGCCCGCCCCCCGCGTGGCGAGGCGCGTGCGGACGCTCTCGAGCTCCTCGGTGACCGTGCGCAGGTCCAGCATGGGCGGGGTCATAGCATGGTGGTACGGTCGCCCCATGCGAACGCGCTGGGTGCGGTGGGTCCTCGGGATCGTGGCCGCGCTGTTCCTCTCCATCGCGGCCGGGCCGGTCATCGCGCAATCGACCGGGGGCTCCTTCGGCGGCGGCTCCTTCGGCGGCGGCGGCGGTGGCGGCAGCTACGGCGGAGGCGGCGGCTACTCTGGCGGCGGCTACTCCGGCGGCGGCTACTCGAGCGGCGGCTACTCCGGCGGCGGCGGCGGCGGCGGGATGCCGCTCGTGTGCAGCGTCCCGATCATCGCCATCTTCCTGATCGTCTGGGTCATCGGGCAGGCCAACAAGGCGCGCAGCCAGGGGGGCGGGCAGTACGTCCACCACGGCGCGCGCGGCTGGAACCAGGTCGACATCTCGGCGATCCGGCTCGGCATCGACTGGCGCGCCCGCAAGATGGTGCAGGACCGATTGACCCAGCTCGCGGCGAGCGGGCAGACGCAGTCGCAGGCGGGGCTCGCGAACCTCCTGCGCGAGACGGTGCTGATGCTGCGGCGCTCGGAGCTCGCGTGGCTCTACGCGAGCGTGGCGAACTACCACCCGATGAGCGCCGCGCAGGCCGAGGGGATCTTCCGCCAGCTCGGGACGCAGGCGCGCGCGCAGTTCCGCGAGGAGCTCGTACGCAACGCGGACGGCTCGATGGTGCGCCGCGACGCGCCGGCGATGCAGGCGCACAAGCACGAGGGCGAGGGCGTCGTGGTGGTCACGCTGATCGTCGCGGCCAAGCGCGAGATCGTCGACATCCACACCGTCGATCACGCGGACCACCTGAAGCGCCTGCTCGACGACATGGTCGCGGTCGCGAACCCACACACGCTCTGCGCGATGGAGGTGGTGTGGTCGCCGGCGGCCGAGAACGACCGCATGAGCACCGCCGAGCTCGAGCAGCACTACCCCGACTTGAAGAAGATCGACGAGCGCTCGATCGCGGGCCGGATCTTCTGCGAGTACTGCCGCGGTCCGTACGCGATGGAGCTGCTCACCTGCCCGCACTGCGGCGCGCCCGCGCCGACGGGCAAGCCGCGCCACGGGTAGCCGTCCTCAGAGCGAGCCGATGAACGCGGTGTACTCGTCGCACATCGCGGTCATCTCGACGACGGAGATGGCCTCCGCCATCGCGCGGTCGGGGCGGCCGCCGAGCGCGCGCGCGATCCGGCGCGCGACCTCGCGGCGGCTCGCGAGGTCGAGCCGCGCCTGCCGCCACGACGCGTGGAACGCCCAGTCGAGCGACCAGATCTGATCGAGGAGGTAGTCGTCGAGCATCGCCTCGGGATCCTGCTCGGCGCTGCGCGCCTGCGCGCGATCGAAGCACTCCGTCCAGTCCGCGCCGAGCAGCGGCGGCGGCTCGCCGAGCACCGCCGCGCCGAAGCACCGCAGCGCGCGCTCGAACGCGGTGACCTCCGCGATGCCGAGCAGGCTCCGCCCGAGGCCCGCCCAGTCGCCGCCCGAGAGCGGCGGATCGTCGATCGTCGCCTCGCCCGCGAGGTACGAGGCCTCGATCGCCTCCCACGTCGCGAAGCTGATCTCGAGGTCGTCGTCGAGCGCGAGGGTCGACTCGACGAGCCGATCGATCGCGTCGAAGTTGCACGCCTCGCGGCCGCGCTCGACGGTGACCGGCGCGCGCTCGCCCATCGTGCGGCACGGGCAGCGGTGCTCGGTGCCGATGCGCCCGCCCGCCGGCGTGGCGACGAGGAGGAAGGGGAACTGCTGGCAGGTCTTGGGCTTGCCCTTGGGCCCGAGCTGAGCGTGGAGCGCGCAGCCCTCGGGCGTGCTGAAGATGCAGCGCCCGCGGCCGTTGCCCGCGATGACCAGCGCCTTCTCGTGCAGGACCACCACGCGCTCGTCGATCGCGCGGAGCGTCGCGGCCTCGAGCTCGTCGAGCGGGCCCCACGCGTGCAGATCCGAGCAGCACAGGCCGTCGCGGTGGCACGTGAAGCTCGCGCCGGGTCGCGCGCGGAGCGGCTCGAGCAGACTCATCGCGGGCGCACGTAGCAGCCACGCGCGCGGGTGTCATGCTGACGGCACGGCGATGGACGCGCTCGACACGCTGGCGGGACGGATGAGCCTCGGAGATCTCCTCGACGCGGTGCGCGCGGCGCACGGCGAGTACGAGCTCGTCGCGCACTGGAAGCAGGGCGAGTTCCACCACGACGTGGTCCTGCGACTGAGCGCGCCGCGCGGCCTGCCCGGCCCGGTCCTCGTCGTCAGCACGAATTGCAATGGTGGTGTCAAGGAGATTATCTGTCTCGAGGACGTCCCCGCGCGCGACGCGCTCTGGCACGCGCGCTGCCCGGACGGCGAGTTCGAGCCGCTCGCGCTCCCCGCAGTCCGCGGCCGCGCGCGCACCCCGCACTGGTTCGATCCCTGCGAGCTCCTGCGCGACGACGCGCGGAGCGAGCTCCTGCCGGAGCACCGCCGCCGGCAGCGCGGGGGCGGCTGGGAGCCGATCGCCTAGGAAGGCTAGCCCCGCGCGAGCGCGAGGCAGCGGCGCGTCAGCGTCGAGGTGCCGAGCTCGGACAGCGCCTCGCGCGCGACCAGGTGAGCGGCGCGCGCCCCCGTCGCGCGCCACACCTCGACCGCGAGCCGGCGGTGGCTGAGGAGGTGCTCGAGGCGCCCCTCCGGCGAGGGCCGCAGGCGCGCCGCGATCCCCGCCGCGCGGAGCGCCGCGCGCGCCGCGGCGCGCCCGTGCCCGTCGGCGCCGGGGAGCTCCCCCAGCCCGCCGAAGAGCGCGCCCTCGCGCTTGTGGAGCGCCACGCGGTCGCCGCGCGTGGCCACGACCGCGACGCACGCGAGCTCGCG
>JAYRVK010000935.1:0-1588 GCA_041918555.1 Sandaracinaceae bacterium | reverse complement strand
CTCGGCCTCGATCAGCCGCCGGTATGCGGCCTCGGCCTGGTCGCCGTCGCCGACCGCGTCGTCCCACAGCTGCGCGACCTCGAGGAGGAGCTCGCAGCGCAGCGCGCGATCCTCGCTCGCCTGCGCGATGGCCTTCTCGAGGACGGCCGCGCGCTCGCGCTCGGCGTCGCGCATCCGCGCGAGCCGCGCGAGCTCCTCGCGGACGAGCTGCTCGCTCGGGTCCGCCTCCACCGCCGTCGCGATCGACGCGAACGCCGCCGTCGGATCGTGCAGGCGATCCTCCTGGAGGCCGGCGATCCGCGTCAGGAGCGCGACCCGATCGGGCACGCTCGGCAGGTCCTCGAGCTGCACCTCGAGCACCTCGACGAGCTCGGGCCAGTCGCCGCGGTCCTCGTAGATCGGCGCGAGCAGGCGCGCGCACCGCTGGCGCTGCGAGGGGACCGCGAGGATGCGCTCGAGCGCGTCGCGCGCGTGGCGATGGCTGGGCTCGCGCTGGAGCACCTGCTCGTAGCAGTCGACCGCCTGCTCGGGCTTCTGGAGCCGCTTCTCGTGCAGCATCCCGAGGCGCTGCGTCAAACCGATCTGCTCGTCCTCGTTCGCGCGCGAGAGCTCGTCGCGGAGCAGGGCGACGAGATCCTCCCAGCGCTCGGTCCGCTCGTAGAGGCGCTCGAGCGCGCGGCGCGACGCGGAGTGCTCGGGATCCAGATCGAGCACCTGCCGGTGCGCGCTGATCGCGGCCTCGGCGTCGTCGGTCAGCTCTTCGAAGAGGAAGCACACCTGGAGCAGCAGATCGAGCTTCGCGCCGGCGTCGACGGTCTCCGCGATCCGCCGGTCGTACAGCACCTGCAGCTCGGCCCAGCGCTCGGCGTTCGTGTAGAGGTCCTTCAGCGCGCCGAACGCGGCCTCGTCGAGGGGGTCGTTCGACAACACGTGTCGATAGAACTTCTCCGCGTCGTCGGGGCGGCCGAGCACCACGTCGTAGAGGTGCGCGACCTTGGCCGCGAGCGCCGACTGGTCGGCGGGATCGAGCGACTCCATCGCGGAGCTGAACGCCGTCGCGAGCGCCTCGTGCTGCTCCGCGGCCTCCGCCGCCTCGATCACGCGGTCCTGGAGCTCGACGTTCGACGGGTCCGCGAGGAACGCGGCCTCGAGCGCGCCATACGCGGACCGCGCGTCGCCGATGGTCCCCGCGAGCTCGGCGTAGCGCAGGCGCAAGCCGCGTTGCTCATCGGGATCCGTCGAGGCGGCGAGCCGCTGCTCGATGATCGACGTGAGCTTCTCGTACTGCCCGTTGGCCTAGTAGACCCCCTCGAGCGCGAGGCGCACCTCGCCCGCGAGCGCCTCGTTCGCGAGCAGGGCCTCGAGCCCCGCCACCGCGCGCGGCTCGTCGGGGCGCGCGCGCGCGACCTCGCGGAACGCCTCGAAGGCCCCCGCGGGATCCCCGAGCGGGCCCGCGAGCATCTCGCCGAGCCGGAGCGTGAGCGCGTCGCGCTCGGCGTCGTCGACGACGACGTCGCGCTGCCGCCGGATCGCGCCGGCGACCTCGTCCCAACGGCCCGCGGCCACGCCGAGCCGGTCCAGCGCGGCG
>JAYRVK010000934.1:0-5304 GCA_041918555.1 Sandaracinaceae bacterium | reverse complement strand
GCGCGCTGGCCGCACCAGCTCGGCGAGGCCCTGCGCCGCGCGAACGACGCGGCGGGCGCGGTGAAGGCCTTCGAACGCGCGACGGATCTCTACGCGCGGGCGGGCTTCGTCGCGCGCGCGGTCGCGATGGCCAAGACCCTGCTCGCCCTCGACCCGCGCCGGACGGACGTGCTCGCGCGCGTCGACCCGAGCGCGGCCAGGGCGCACCACCGTGAGGCGCGCCCCGAGGCGTTCAGCGTCCCCGCGCCGCAGAGCGTCGAGCTCGTCGCGCCGCCGCTCGAGCCCGCGGACGACGCGGCGGACGACGAGGTCCGCTTCTTCGAGGTGGCCGAGCCCTCGGTGATCGAGCTCGACCTCGCCGAGCTCGAGCTCGTCGAGGAGGCCCCCGAGTCGGATCCCGCGATCGATCGCCTCGCGCTGATGCCGAGCTTCCCCCTCTTCAGCGAGCTCCCGCGCGAGCGCCTGCACCGCCTCGCCGAGGGCGCGGACCTCGTGGAGCTCCCGGCGGGCGCGCAGGTCATCGCCGCGGGCGAGCCCGCCGACGCCCTCTACTGCATCGTCTCGGGCGCAGTGCGCGTCGAGATCCCGGGCGTCGATCGCCGCCCCGTGATGGGCGAGGGCGACGTCTTCGGCGAGTCCTGCCTCCTCGACGCCGGCACGCGCCAAGCGAGCGTCTTCGTCGGCGACGACGCCCCCCTCGTCGCCCTGCGCATCGAGCGCGAGATCCTCGACCTCGTGGCCGAGGGCCTGCCCGAGCTCGACGTCGTCCTGTTCGAGCTCCTCGCGCGCCGCGTGCTCGGCAACTTCCTCCGCACCTCGCCGCTCTTCACCGCGTTCTCGCCGGAGGACCGCCGCGAGCTCGCGCGTCGCGTCGAGGTGCGGCGCGCCGCGAAGGGCGTGGACCTGCTCGTCGGGGGCAAGCGCTCCGACGGTCTCTACGCGCTCGTGCAAGGCAAGTTGTCGATGGGCGGCGTCGAGCGCGGTCCGGGCACGATCGTCGGCGTCGCCGCGCTGTTCGCGCGCGCGCCGGCGGCGGCGACGGTCACGACGACGGCGGAGTGCGTGCTCTTGCGGCTGCCCGCGAAGAGGCTCGCGGAAGTCGTGGCGGCGTATCCCCCGGCGCTGGCGCACCTGGCGGAGCTCGCGGCGAGCGAGCCGGGCCTTGGGGGGGATGGGCTCAGCTAGCGGCGCGGGCGCGGTGCGGAAGGAGGCTACGGCCCCGCCGCCCGCTCGAAGGTCCCGACCGCCACCGAGATGTCCGCCTCGCACGTCTTCGTGATCATCCCCATCACGCTCCCGTCCGCGTGGATGCTCGTCGTGAAGCCGTAGTCCCCGCGGTCGAGGCACGTGTAGGTGTAGGACCCGTTGAGCCCGTCGCGCGGCGCGGTCGCGTTCACGTGCCACGCGTCCACGAACATCGTGTTGCCGTAGCGGCGCACCACCGTGCGGAAGCCCTCGTCGAACGCGCCGTCCTCCGTGACCCACTCGGCGGTGGCCTCGACGTCGATGATCGGGTGGGTCGGCATGCCGAGGCACACCGCGATGCCGTCCTCGGCGTCGAAGCGGAAGCGCACCGTCGAGTCGGGCAGCGTCTCCGGGAACGAGGGGCGCGCGCGATCGTACAGGAACGGCAGCTCGAAGCTCGTGAACGGGATGCCCTCGATCACGCTGCGCGCGGTGAACGCGGGGAAGTCGCCGCAGGAGGCCTCGGGCGACTCCAGCCAGATCGCGCCCTCTTCGAGCGCGGGGCAGCTCGCGCGCCGCGTGCAGGCGAGGCCGCTGTACGCGCAGACGCACTCGTTGCAGCCATCGGTCGCGAGGAAGCGCGCGCCGGCCGGGTGTGAACCGCCGGCCGCGTCCATGCAGCCCCCGATGACCGGCGGACACGTGCGCGCGGTGCACGTCTGTGCGCCGTCTGCACCACAGACACAGAAGTTGCACCCGTCGCCGGCCGAGTACCGCTCGTCCGCGGCGTGCGCGTCGAGGCAGCTCGGTCCGGCGTCCGCGCGCGCGGACGCGTCGGCGCCGGCGTCGGGGGTCGCGGCGTCGGGGAGGCCCGCGTCGGAGGCGCCGCCGTCGGGGAGCGCGCCGTCGGCGGGGGTCGCGCCGTCGAGGCTCGCGGCGGCGTCGGCGCCGCCGTCGAGCCCCGCGTCGGGGCTCGAGGGGCCGGAACAGCCGAGCGCGAGCGAGAGGAGGAGGGAAGCGATGCGCATGGCGGCGCAGCATGAAAGGCGCGAGGCTCGCACGCCAGCGCGTGCGCCCGCGCGCTTCGGCCTTACCCTCTGGCCCACCTCGATGACCGCCGACCCGCCGCGGATCGATCTCCGGACGCGCCGCTTCATCGCGTTCGCGGCCATCGTCGCGGTCGGCACCAGCGTCGTGGGCAGCGCCCTCGTCCCTTACCTCCTCACGCACGCGCCGATCGTGCTGCTCGCGCTCGCGCCCGAGCCGCGGCACGTGGTGCTCACGACGCCGCTCCTGCCGGGCGCGGTGATCATCCCCGTCACGGTCGCGCGGCGCGTGGCCGGGCTCACCGCGCTCTACTTCCTCGGCTGGGCCTACGGCGAGCGCGCGATCACCTTCGTCGAGGGGCGCAGCGGCCGCATGGGCCGGATGCTGCGCTGGCTCCAGCGCACGCTCGCGCGCCACGGGAGCTGGGTCGTGCTCGTCTTCCCGATGCCGACCGTCTGCACGCTCGCGGGCGTCGGCAACGTGCGCTTCTCGCGCGTGCTCGTCGCGATGACGCTCGGTCAGTGCTTCTGGGTGAGCCTCACGTGGGTGTTCGGCGATCTCGCCGCGCCGATCGTGCGCCCCATCCTCGCGTTCCTCGCCGCGCACGTGATGGAGGCCACCCTCGTCTGCGTCGCGGTCGTCGTGATCTGGCAGCTCGTCGAGTGGACGCGGCGCCGGCGCGGCGCCGGCGGCGACGGCGCGAGCCCCCCCGCGGAGGCCCCCGAGGAGTAGGCGTTCGCCCTTCCCGTGCCCCCCGCCCCGCCGATACGCTGGAGGCCCCGCCCCCACCGGAGCTCCATGCAACGTACCTTCCTCGCCCTCGCGCTCGCCGGCCTGGCCCTGCCGAGCGCGTCGGCCGCCCAGGACCTCGTGGTCGACGGCACGCGGATGACCCTCGGCGGCATCCAGCGCTTCCGCACCGTGCGCGTGATCAACGGCGGCGTGATCGAGGTCCCCGACTTCGACGGGACCAACCGCGTCGGCACCGGCAACCTCGAGCTGATCGCCGAGTCGATCCTCGTCGACGCGACCTCGTCGATCGACGCGCGAGGCGCCGGCTACTCGACGCCGCGCTGCGCGGACGGCCGCGGGCCGAGCGCCACCTCGGGCGGCCAGGGCGGCTGCGCGGTGCGCGATTCGGGCGGCGGCGGCGCGCACTTCGGCCGCGGCGGACGCGGCACCGTCGACTGCTTTCTGTGCGGTAGCACGACGTCTTGTCAGTTCCCGAGCGAGTTCGAGACCGACTGCGGAAACTCCCTCAACGGGGCGGGCACCGCGTGCACCACCTCGACGGACTGCCGCGGCGCGAGCTGCGCGGTGTGGGACGGGATCCCGTCGGTCGCGGGCAGCGCGTACCGGCACAGCATCTACGCGATCGAGTTCGGCGCCTCGGGCGGCGACAAGGGCTGCCGCGACGGCGACGGCTTCGGCAGCTCGCCCGCGGTCGGCGGCGCGGGCGGCGGCCGCGTGGTGCTCGTCGGGCTCACCGCGGCGGGGACCGGCTCCGTGCAGATCGACGGGCTCGTGACCGCGAACGGGCGGCGCGGCTGCGGGATCGGGAACGACTCGGGCGGCGGCGGCGCGGGCGGCTCGATCCTCATCGCGGGCGATCAGGTCAACATCGGCCCGACCGCGCGCATCGCGGCGGCGGGCGGCTTGGGCGGCGACACGCTCGCGGCGGCGGCGGGCCAGCCCGATCGGGCCGACTGCCCCGGCGGCGCGCAGAGCAGCGGCACCTGCGACGACTGCGGCGGCGGCGGCGGCGGCGGGATCATCAACGTCCTGTCGCAGAGCGCGACCATCGACTACCTCGCGGACTTCGACGTCGGCGGCGCGGACGGCGGGGTGTGCCCGATCTGCCGCGGCGAGGCGGGCGGCGGCGCGGGCGAGCTCCTCATCGACGGCGCGTACGTCGGCGAATTCTGCGACGGCTTCGACAACGACTTCGACGGCTCGATCGACGAGGGCTTCCCGATGACCGCGTGCGGGCTCGGCGCGTGCGCGCGCAGCATCGACGCATGCGCGAGCGGCGAGCCAGTGACCTGCTCGCCGATGGTCACGCCGGGCGACGCGAGCTGCGTCGCGCCGCGCTCCGGCGCGCGGCCGCGCGTCGCGGTGGTCCTCGACACCTCCTCCTCGATGCTCCTCGACCTCGACGGCTTCCCGACCTTCGGCGACGGGAGCGCCGAGCGGCCCGGCCTCGACCTCGACGGCAACGGCCTCCCCGACGACTCGCGCCTCTACCTCGCGCGCACCGCGCTCGCCGAGGTGATCAGCGCGTACCCGGAGATCGACTTCGCGCTCGCGCGCTACCACCAGGATCAGGGCATGGACCGCTCGTGCCAGATCGCGAAGTGGTTCGAGTGCCAGGGGCTCATCGGCACGTACGACGACCCGACCGACAACACGGGCGCCGTGATCTGCAACGTGTCGACCAGCGCGACGACGACGATCCCCGTGCGCGAGGTGAGCACCGCGGGCGACGAGTGCATCAACTACGCGGGCACGTGCGGGCCGCCGCGGCGCGGCGCGGACATCCTGAGCGGCTTCGGCTCGGCGACGCGGGACGTGGTGCGCTGGCTCGACGGCCGCGAGTCCGCGTTCTTCGCGGACGCGACGCCCGGCGACGTGTGCCGCCACTCGAGCGGCGGCGACTGCGAGGTGCGCGGGAGCGGCGAGACCCCGCTCGGCGGCTCGCTCGAGGCGGTCGAGGACTACGTGATCCCGATCCGCGCGACGGACCCCGAGACGGGCTGCCGCACCTACTCGATCGTCCTCGTGACCGACGGCGCCGAGAGCTGCGACGGAGATCCCGTCGCCCAGGCCGGGCGCCTCTTCACGATGTTCGGGATCGAGACGTACGTGATCGCGGTGAGCGTGCTCCCGAGCGAGGAGGCCTCGCTCAACGCGATCGCGGGCGCGGGCTCCGGCGGCGCGCGCCCGCGCGCGACGTTCGTGCGCAACCCCGCGGACCTCGTGCCTGCGCTCTCGGCGATCATCGAGGGCTCGCTCCGCACCGAGCGCTGCAACTCGATGGACGACGACTGTGACTCGCTGATCGACGAGGGCTTC
>JAYRVK010000933.1:0-28568 GCA_041918555.1 Sandaracinaceae bacterium | reverse complement strand
GCCCACAGCCGTCGCCATCGTTGTCTTCCCCCCCCGGCCCCCCCCCCCCAAAGGGGCCGCCCCCCGCCCCCCCCCCCGCCCGCGCCCCCCCCCCCCCCCCCCCCCAAGACTCAGCTCTCGAGGGGGGGGCGCCCCGGGTACCACTCGTGGAAGGGCGCGCGGTCGCGGCAGGCGCGCCGCTCGTGGGGCCCGCAGTACACGCGGACGTGGAAGTGGTTCCGGTGGGGGTGGTGCCCGGGCTGGCTCATCACGCGCGCGGCCCGCGCGAGCACGGAGGCCGGCGCGCGGCGCTGGCGGCCCTCGCGCAGCAGCCGGCGCTGGAGCGCGCTCGACACGAAGACGTGCTGCACGCGCGCGTCGCCGTCGGTGACGAGCCGACCGATCAGCTCCCAGTTCCGCGCGTCGTCGAAGCGCAGCATCCGGTTCGGGCCGAGGCCGCGGCCGTCGGCCCCGAACTCGGCGAAGGCGTAGGCGTCGTAGGGCCGGCCCTGCGCGTCGATCATGTAGAAGCCGACGTCGACGTCGCGGCCGCTCTGGTGGCTGCGGTGTCCGTCGAGGTGGCCGCCGGCCTGGGCCGAGATCTCGCCGACGGACAGCCGCCCGCCGGGCAGGCGCTGGTGGACGCGCTCGGCGGCGCGCTCGAGGAGCTGCACGAGCTGCCACGCGCCGAAGTGGTGCGCGCCCGCGGCGTACTCGGGGACGTGGCGCACGTGGCGCGACTCGTCGAGGTGGACGCCGCGCTCGAGGCGGCCCTGCCACGGCAGGCCCACGCTCACGCTCCGGCGGCGCCCGCGGCCGCGGCCGATCGGCGCGCGCGCGGCCACCCCCTCTCCCTGCGAGGGCGAGGCCCCGGCAGAGGGCGCGATCGCGAGCAGGAGCGCGAGGAGCGCGGCGCACGGGGCCAGACGTCGCATGCCCCCTTGTCGCGGGAGCGCGCGCGGGAAGGCAAGAAACCGGCAGGCCCGGGCCGCCCTCGCGAGCGGCTCGAGCCCCCGATCGATCACGCGGCCACGGCGTCGGCCAGGAGCTGCGCGCGCATCTCCTTGGCGCGGCCGAGCCAGCCGTGGCGCTCGAGGCGCCACCAGAAGATCACCGCGGCCACGGTGATCTCCGCGAAGAGCCCGATCCAGCCGCCGAGCGCGCCGAGCCCGAGCTCCATGCCCAGCAGCCACGCGAGCGGCGGGGTGCAGACCCACGCGCACGCGATGCCGACGACCGCCGGGAATTTCACGTCGCCGACGCCGCGCAGGACGCCGCGCGCGACGATCGCCGCCCCGTCGGCGATCTGGAAGAGCGCCGCGACCCCGAGCAGCCCGACGATCGTCTGGACGAGCGCCGGGTCGTCCGTGAACGCGCGCGCGATGAGCTCCCCGCCGAGCACGAGCCCCGCGGTGCACACCGCCATGTACCCCACGACGACGATCAAGGACATCCGCGCCACCGTGCGCACGAGGCGCACGCGCCCGGCCCCCACCGCCTGCCCCGCCAGCACCGACGCGGCCTCGCCGACCGCCGCGGTGGGCAGGAACGAGAAGTGGATCACCTGCAGCGCGACCTGGTGCGCGGCGAGATCGAGCTCCCCGATCCGCGCGATGATCGCGGTGAGGAGCGCGAACGAGCCGACCTCCATCCAGAACTGGAAGCCCGTCGGGACGCCGACCGACCACAGCTCCTTGAGGTGCGGCCAGCGCACCGGCCCGAGCCGCAGCCGCCCGCGCAGGAGCCCCGCGAGCACGAGGAGCTCCACCGCCTGCGACGCCACGCTCGACCACGCCGCGCCTTCGACGCCCCACCCCAGCCCGAGGAGGAACAGCGCCTCGAGCGCGATGTGGAGGACGTTCGCGATCACCGTCGCGACCATCGGGCCCCGCGAGTCGCCCAGGCCGTACGCGTGCTCGCGCAGCGCGACGAACCCGAAGACCACGGGCGTCCCGAGCAGGCGCACCGTGAAGTACACCTCCGCGTTGTCACCGGTCGCCGCCGACTCGGACAGCTGGTGCAGGAAGCCGACGAGCACGGGGCCCGCGGCGATCGCGACCACCGAGAGGAGGCCCGCGAAGATCAGGCCGGCGCTCAGCCAGGTGTCGGCCATCGAGGCGCGGCCCGCGCCGACCGCCTGCGCGACCAGCACCTTCACGCCCCGCAGGAGCCCGAAGCCGAAGCAGATCACGGTGAAGGCCGCCACGCCGCCCAGACCCACCCCCGCGAGGGCCGAGGCCCCGAGCCGGCCGACGAACAGCGTGTCGACCAGCGTCATGATGCTGTAGCTCAGCATCGAGACGGTGATCGGCCAGGCCAGCCGCACCAGCTCCGGGAAGGGTCTGAACCTCCACTCGAGGCTCTCACGAGCTTTCCTCACGACGACCTCCGAGAACGAAAAGGACCAAGCGAACGGGACGACGAGACGAGAGAGCGAAGAAAAAACGAAAAGGCCGCGGGGCTGATGCCCGCGGCCTTCGTTCGAGAGAGGGATCGAGATGCGTCTCAGGTGGACATGCGATCTCCGGCTCCGCTCGTTCCTCGCCAGCCGCGGGCGGCCGTACACGCGCCGAGCGCGCTGTCCGGGACACCCATGATGTGCTTGCGGCTAGCCATGAGAACGATCCCTCCGGCGGAGAGTGCCTTCGACATGACGCGCCGTGGGCTCGCGGTCAAGTCGTAGGGTCGTCGACCCCGAAGTCCCGCCGGAATTCGAGGCACTGCGGGGAGCCGACCGCGAACTCGCGGCACGTGGTCCCGCGGATCGCGTAGATCGCGCAGGCGTTCGCGCGCGCGTCGGTGCCGAGGTGCACGCACGAGCCGTCGGCGCGCGTCGCGAACGCGACCTCGCCGAAATGCCCGGGCTGGGTCCGAAGGGCGAGGTCCTCGCGCCCGAGCCGCCGCCAGCGCACGAGATCCTCGGCGGGGACGAGGATCCGACCGTCGTGACCGGTCCGGCAGCAGGCCCCGCAGGCGAGGCAATCGAGATCGGCGGGCATGGAGAGAGACGACGCGGGTTGCACCGGGAGCCTGGGTGATTTAGCCCGGGGACTCCACCTCATGAGCACCAAGTACCTCTGCGTCCACTGCGACAAGACCTTCACGCACGAGGGCGAGAAGAAGCCGCGATGCCCGGAGTGCATGCGCGTCAACGGCCTCGAGGAGGTCAAGGCGCAGAAGCCCGCGGAGGGCGGCGCGACGCCGGCGCGCCCCGCGTGGATCTACGGTGCCGTCGCGGTCGGCGTCCTGGCCGTCGCGGGGATCGGCTACACGCTCTGGGCCGACCGGGCCGCGGATACGGTGAGCGGCGAGCCGCCGCTCGCCCCGCTCGATCGCGCGGCGGTCCTCGGGCACCTGCGCAACCAGCGGGTCGACGCGCGCGATCTCGCGACGCTCCTCGTCCCGTCGGACGCGGTGACCGACTGGGCCGAGGGCGCCGCAGGGAGCGGCGGCGCGCAGGCGAAGGCCGCCGCGCTGCTGCAGGCGATCCGCCGCCGCGCGGCCGCGGGCGCGTTCGCGCCGTGGTCCTTCGGCGTGCCGCGCGAGACGCCGATCCACGACGCGACGCGGAGCCTCGCGGCGATCGAGGAGGACGGCGGGCGCCAGCACCTGTACCCGCTCGAGCTCGCGTCGCTGATGGCGGCGGGCCTGCGCGCGGTCGACGTGCCCGCGATGGTCGCCGAGGCGATCGCGTACGAGGGCGCGCGGAGCCCCCCCGACCCGAGCGGCCAGCTCGGCTACTACGTGGTCGCGGTCTACGACGGGGAGCCCGGCGAGGGCGAGCCGACGTACTACGACCCCTACCTCGGGCGCGAGATCGCGCCGTCCGAGGCGCGGGTGCTCACGGATCTGCAGGCGATCGGCGCCGCGCTCGCGACGCGCTCGCTCTACCTGCTCTCGCGCGAGTCGGATCTCGAGCGCGCCGTCGAGACGAGCGAGTGGGCGCTGCGGCTCGACGGGTCCTCGCCCTCGGCGCGCGCCGTGCGCGGGGCGATCTTGCTCGCGTCGGGCCAGGCGGACGAGGGGCTCGAGGAGCTCGCCTCCGCCAAGCAGCTCCGCGCCGACGCGCCGCGCCGCAACCTCGTCGCCGGGGTGCACATGGCGCAGGGCGACATGGACGCGGCCTCGCGCGAGGTCGCGGCCGCGCTCGAGGAGTACCCGGACTTCGCGCCGGGGCGCGCGACCCTCGCGGCGCTCCACATGGCGCGCGGCGAGAACGATCTCGCGCGCTCGGAGCTCGAGGAGGCGGAGCGGATCGATCCGGATCTGCACCTCCTGCCGCAGCTCTGGGCGAGCTACTTCGCGACGACCGGCGAGCTCGATCGCGCGGTCGCGAGCGCGGAGGAGGCGGTGCGCCGCAACGGCGACATCCAGACCCGGCTCCTCGCGGCGCGCATCTATCGGCAGGCCTCGCGCTACGACATGATGCGCCGCGAGGCGCACGCGGTGCTCGAGCGCATGCCCGCGGCGCGGCAGGAGGAGATGCGCGTGATCATCCAGCGCATGCTCGGGCCGACCGCGCTCGAGCCGATCGAGGAGGACGAGGACGATCTCGCCGCCCTCGACGACGAGGGCTGGGGCGACGAAGAGGGCGACGAGGGCATGGGCCTCGGCGATCCGAGCTCGCTGCGCCTCGACTCGCCGGGCATGGAGGCGGGCGACGACTCCCCGAGCCTCCTCGGCGGCGGGCGGCCGAGCCTGCTCGGCGGCGAGCAGCTCGGCGGCGGCTCGCTCGGCGGCGGCTCCTCGCTCGGCGGCGGCGGCGGCCTCCAGCTCGACATGAACGAGTGAGCCCGTGATAGGCTCCCCTGCACTCCGGAGGGGCCATGACGGATCCGAACCTGAACCTCGGCGTGGGGGGCGGCCAGCCACCGCTCGGCGGGGGCCCGTCGCTGCACGACGAAGAGGCCGCGCTCAAGAAGGGCAACACCCTGCCGCTGATCCTCGGGATCATCGCGGCCGTCGCGGTCGTCGCGGGCCTCGGCGTGGTCCTGCTCTCGGGCGACGACGACGAGCCGTACAGCAACATCGGCCGGCAGATCAACGGGATGAAGCAGGAGCACTTCGACCAGTTCTGGCACTGCGCGCTCCCGAACCAGCCGCCCGACTCGCTGCGCACCAACCAGGATCTGAGCGCCGCGATCACCAAGCGCGCCGAGCGCAGCCCGACCGCGTACGCCGCGCACGTGCGGACCAAGTGCCTCGTGAAGCTGACCGAGCACGGGCCGAACCTGCGGCAGCTGATCCCGCCCGAGGACCTGCACGATCAGCTCGACGCACTGCAAGACGCGTTGACACAGCTCACCGACGGCTGGAACGGCTACCTCGAGCAGCTCGACCGCTCGCAGGAGGGCTACGACGAGGGCGCGGCCGCGCCGCACATCAGCAAGATCGCGAAGGGCTGGTACGACTACCGGAACGCGCACGGCGCGCTCAACGACACGATCCGCGAGCGCCTCCACGGCGACGAAGAGTAGCCCTGGACCGCATCGCGCCGACGCGCCGGCCCGTGGGGAAGAACGCAGGCACCCAGAAGTGGCGCGAGCTCCTGTTCGTGCACTGGCCCGCG
The DNA here is from genome assembly GCA_041918555.1 of Sandaracinaceae bacterium. Classification (GTDB taxonomy): domain Bacteria; phylum Myxococcota_A; class Polyangia; order Polyangiales; family Sandaracinaceae; genus JACKEC01. Next base: position 23,020 of record JAYRVK010000933.1, on the reverse strand, counting down.
CCGGTGGAGGCGGTGCGCCCCCTGATCCCGGAGGCGCTCGGGCTCGACCTCTGGGAGGGCCGCGCCTACGTGGGGGTCGTCCCGTTCCTGATGAGGGAGATCGCGCCGTCGTGGCTGCCGAGCGCGTTCGCGTTCGACTTCCTCGAGTGCAACCTGCGCACGTACGTGCACCTCGACGGGGACCACCCGGGCGTGTGGTTCTTCTCGCTCGAGGCGAGCTCGTGGCTCGCGGTGCAGGCCGCGCGCGCGGGCTGGGGGCTGCCCTACCACCACGCGCGCATGCGGCACGCGCGGCAGGGCGACGAGGCGAGCTTCGAGACGGTGCGCCGAAGCGACGGCGCGTTGCTCTCGGTTCGCTATCGCGTGGGTGAGCCCATGGGCGCGTCGCAGCCCGGCACGCTCGAGCACTTCTTCCTCGAGCGCTACTACCTCTACTCGATGCGCGGCGGCCGCCTCGAGCGCGGTCAGGTGCACCACGAGCCCTACCCCGCGCGGCGCGCGGAGATCCTGTCGATCGAGAGCTCGGTGGTGAGCGCGGCCGGGATGCCTGCGGTGGTGGGGCCACCCGCGCTCGTGCACTTCAGCGAGGGCGTGGACGTGGAGGTCTTCGCGCCCCGCGCGGTCGGGCCGTGAGCGCGCGGGCGCGCGCGTGGGGCATGCAGCTCGTCGTGTACGCGACGGCGCTCGGCGTGGCGTGGCTCGTCGCGGAGCACGCGCCGGTCGAGAGCGCGCTCTGGCGCGCGGCGCTCGCCGACGCGGTCGCGACCGCCGTGGTCTTCGGGTTCAGCGTCGCGACCTCGAGCTCGAGCATGTACGACCCGTACTGGAGCGTCGCGCCGCCCGCGCTCTTCGCGTACTGGGCGAGCGTCGCCGACGCGATCCCCGCGCGCGCGATGATCGCGGCGGGCCTCGTCGCGATCTGGGCGGTCCGCCTCACCGTCAACTTCCTTCGCGGGTTCCACCACGTGCGCCACGAGGACTGGCGCTACGTCGACCTGCGGCAGAAGCACGGGCGCCTCTACTGGGTCGTGAGCCTCGTCGGCATCCACGGCTTCCCGAGCGTGCTCACGTTCGCGGGGAGCGTGTCGCTCTTCGTGGTGCTCGGGAGCGACGCCCCGCTCGGCCCGCTCGACGCGGCGGCGGCCGGGGTCACCGCGCTCGGGATCGCGTACGAGGCGATCGCGGACGAGCAGCTCCGCGCGTACGTGAGGCGCGGGCCGCCTGCGGGCGAGTGGCTCCGGTCGGGGCTCTGGCGCCACACGAGGCATCCGAACTACTTCGGCGAGTGCACCTTCTGGTGGGGCCTGTGCCTCTTCGCGATGGCGGCCGCCCCGACCGCGTGGTGGAGCGCGATCGGGCCGCTCCTGATCACGCTGCTCTTCGTCTTCGTCAGCATCCCGCTGATCGACGCACGGATGGTCGCACGCCGGCCCGGATACGCCGACTACACCAAGCGCGTCTCCCGCCTCGTGCCATGGGGACGCGATGTTGACAGTTGACAAACTCTCGGCGGGCCAGATGTCAACTGTCAACATCGCGTCCCCCGGATTCTCTTGGAATTCCGAGGGCGCGAGCGTGCCTTGTCAACATCGCGTCCCCGGGGTCAGTCGCAGAGGGGGCGCTGCCGCTGCGCCGGGAGCGGGGCCAGGACGAGCGGGAGCTGGACGTCGACGAACCCGGGCGGAGCGGGCGCGTCGAAGGCGACCGCCCGCGCGGCGCGCGCAAGGCACTCGTGGAGGGCCGGGTCCGGCGCCGCGCTCTCGACGACGCAAGCCTCGTTGACGACGCCGTCGGGACCGATCCGCATCGCGAGGACGACGCGGCCGCCCGCCGCGCCGGGGCCCGCGGTCGCGCCGACGCAGATCTCGGCGCCCTGCCGCAGCGGGCCGAGGCTCGCGACGATGCGATCCGGACGGAGGTCGCCGATGGGCGCCTCCTCCGGGAGCTCGGGCAGCCCGTCGGGGCAACGAGCGTTGTCTGCTCCACTCGAGGCCGCGGCGGCGTCGGCGGGCAGGCGCACTCCCTCGGCGAGCGGCACCGCGAGCGCTACACGGCCCGCGAGCTCGGGCGGGACGAGGGCGAGGACCGCGGCGAGGCGCGCGAGCGACACCGAGCCCGCGGCGGCGACGAACAGCGCGCCCGCGTCGGCGGACAGCGCGTCCCGCGCGGCCTCCGCGGTGCCAGCCTCGCGCGCGCTCGGCGCCGCCGTCGAGCGCACGTACACGCCGTCGGCGGTGATCACCCACACGAGAGCGGGCTCGCGCGGGGGCGGCAGCGTGCTCGTCAGCGCGTTCAGCACGAGCACGCCGTCACCCGGCGTGCCGTAGCGACCCCAGCGGCTCAGCACGACCACGGGGGTGGCCGCGGCGAGGCGCGCGTCGAGGTCGTCGGGCGCGTTCGCGAGCGGGCGCACGGCCACCGCGAGATCCGCAGAGAGCCGCCACCCGGTGGGCGCGCGCGCGAGCAGGCAGCCCGCGTCGGAGTCCTGATCGCGGCGATCGTCCAGGGTGCGCGCCACGCGCAGCAGATCGGTGAACGTGGCGTCGGGGGCGAGCGCACGCAGGTCGTCCTGCGGAGGCGGCGGCGGATCCTCGTCCGGCGGCGCGTCGTCGGGCGGATCGTCGCCCGCGTGCTCCGCCGGCGGCGGCGGACCGCACGCCGCGAGACACGAGAGCGCCACGAGCCACCGCCCCATCACGAGAACAGGTCGTCGATGTCGGCCTTGGTGAGCCCCTTGAGCGGCGTGCTCTCGGTGGTCAGCACGCTGCTCACGAGCTCGCGCTTCTTCCCGCTCAGCTTGAGGATCTTCTCCTCGACGCTGTCGCGCGCGATCAGCCGGTACACGGTCACGACCTTGTCCTGCCCGATCCGGTGCGCGCGATCGGTGGCCTGGTCCTCGACGGCGGGGTTCCACCACGGATCGAAGTGCACGACCGTGTCGGCGCCGGTGAGGTTGAGGCCCGTCCCGCCCGCCTTGAGCGAGATCAGGAAGGCGTGGATCGACTCGTCGGTGTTGAAGCGCTCGACGCGCTCCTGCCGGTCCTTGGTCGAGCCGTCGAGGTACTCGTAGGTCGCCCCGAGCTCCTCCATCGTCGCGCGGATGAGCGTGAGCATCGAGACGAACTGGCTGAAGACGAGGAGGCGGTGCCCGCCGGCCATCGCCTCTTCGACGATCTCGCGCAGCGCGAGGAGCTTGCCGCTCGTCTCGTCGCTCCACTCGCCGCTGAGGTTCGTGAGGCGCGGGTCGCAGGCGACCTGCCTCATCCGCGTCAGGGCCGCGAGGATCTGGATCTGCGCGCGCGCGACGCCCTTCTCCTCGACCTCGCTCAGCAGGCTGTCGCGCACCTGCTTGAGCATCTGCTTGTAGAGCTTCTGCTGCTCGTCGGCCATGGGCACGACGATCTCCTGCTGGATCTTCGGCGGCAGCTCCGGCGCGACCTCCGCCTTGGTGCGGCGCATCACGAGCGGGCGGATGATCCGGCGCAGCTTCTCCGAGGTCTCCTGGTCGCCGCGGTCGATCGGGCGCGAGTAGCGCTCCTCGAACGTCTTCAGGCTACCGAGGAGGCCCGGCGACACGAAGTCGAAGATCGACCAGATCTCGCTCAGCCGGTTCTCGATCGGCGTGCCCGTCAGGGCGAGCCGGCGCTCGGACTCCAGCCGCTTCGCCGCGCGCGCGGTGGCGCTGAGCGGGTTCTTGATGTGCTGCGCCTCGTCGAGGATCACGTAGCGCAGATCGAGCGACTGGAGGAACTCCTCGTCGCGGCGCAGGAGCGCGTAGCTCGTGATCACGACGTCGGCGTCGTCGAGCTCGACGCGCTTCTCCATGCGGTCGGGGCCCTGCCAGAGCACCGTCGAGAGCTTGGGCGCGAACTTCTGGATCTCGAGCTGCCAGTTCGGGACGACGGAGGTGGGCGCGACGACGAGGCTGAGCTTGCGCTTGTGCTTGTTCTTCGCCCACAGGAGCAGCGCGATCGTCTGGAGCGTCTTGCCGAGCCCCATGTCGTCGGCGAGGATCCCGCCCGTGCCGCACTCGTGGAGGAACACGAGCCACGAGAAGCCTCGCTTCTGGTAGTCGCGGAAGGTGTCCACCTGGAGGTTCCGCGGCTTCACGACCGGCGGGATCTCGTCGAGGTTGCCGAGCTTCGAGAAGAGCTCCTTGGCCTCGGGCGTCACCTTCGCGTCGCCGACGAGACGCAAGAGATCTTGCACCCGTCCGGCCTGCGTCAGCGGCAGCTTGTCCCTCGCCGCGCCGCCCGCGTAGATCTCGGCCATGCGCTCGAGGATCTCGCCGACGTCCTCGCGCCGCACCGGCGCGTAGGTCCCGTCCGCGAGCTTCACGAGGTGCCGCCCGTGCTCGAGGCACATCCGGAGCTCGTCGGCGTCGACCGCGATGCCCTCCGTCGTGAAGCTCATGTCGAGGCTGAGCCAGTCGACGCCGCTCGAGACGCGCATCTGCGCGCCCACGGGGGTGGAGCGGACCGAGACGTTCGCGAGGTCGTCCGGGATCCGCTTCTCCCACTCCTCGGGGAGCTCGCCGATCCCGCCGGTCCAGAACGCGACCGCGTCGTCGCCCTTGGCGACGAGCCCCTCGCGCTCCTCGTCCGGGACGAAGCGGTGGTTCATGAGCCGCTGCACGGCCGCCATCTCGGCGCCCACGTCGCGGCGCACGACGCGCGGGCGCATGCCCTCGGCCTCGGGGGGGAGGAACTCGAGCGGGGACGGGAAGCCGACGGGGGGCACGGGGAACTCGTGGTCGCCGTAGAAGACGTCGAGCTTCGCGCGCGCCTCGATGATGTCGCCGTCCATGTCGAGCGCGAACTCGGGCTGCGCGTCCTCGAGGTCCGCGATCGACGCGAGCTCCGGGAGCTCGGCGCCGAGCGACGCGGCGACCCGCGGGATGAACTCGGTCAGGAGGTACGGGAGATCCGAGGCCGGATGCACGAGCGCGGGCGAGCGGTAGAGGCGCTGCAGCCACGCGGGGGTCACCGCGTCGGCGACCGGGCGCGCGACCCCCTCGGTCGTGTCGATGTGCCACCCTGGCGTGCCTTCGAACCAGTTGCCGTTCGCGAGCGAGAAGCGGCGGCTACCGCCCTCGAAGACGACGCGGATGCGGACCGCCTTCGCGTTGGCCGGGTCGAGCTCGAGGCGCGGGCGCAGCGGCTCGTCGGCGAAGCGCAGCTCCATGGAGGCGGGCTCGAGGAGCACGCGGTGACCGCGGAGCACGCGCAGGAGCTCGGCGGCGTCCTCGCCGCGGATCTCCGCGGTCGCGGGCGTGCCGCGGGTGGTGTGGCGCTCGAGCGCGCGCAGGAGCGGGCGCATCGAGGTCGGGACCGCATTGAACGCCGCGAGCAGCTCGCCGATCGGGACCGCGGAGCGGGTGCCCGCGAGCACCGGCGTGACCGCGATCGACGCCGAGCGCACCTGCATGCGGAACTCGAGGTCGTAGTGCTTGTTCGTCTCGTCGCCCGGCAGCCAGGCGTCGAGGCTGCCGCGCATCGGCGTCGGCGCGATGCCGAGATCGCGCGCGCTGAGCACCTCGACCTCGCCGCCCGGCCCGGTGCCGCGGCGCCGGCGGCGCCGGCTGCGGCGCTTGCCCCCGACCGAGACGGTCTGGGGGCTGTGCGCGAGCACCTCCTGCTTGCCGTTCGGCTTGGCCGGGCTCGGCTTGTCGGGCTTCTTGAGCGCCTCGGGGTGCTTGGGCCGCGGCGGCCGCTCGCGATCGCGGAGCGCCACCATGAGCGCCGCCACGTGCTTGCAGTGGTTCGTCGGTCCGCGGAAGCCGGGGCACGTGCAGTCGCTGACCCACTGCTCCTCGTCCGTGAGGGTGATCTTCGGCTCGTAGGAGACGTCCTGCTTCACCGAGACGACGCACTTCGCGTTGCTCCCGTGCGTCCACAGGTCGTGCACGTGGCCGCGGCGCGCGTAGAGCCGACCGCGCAGGAACGCGTTGCCGCCCGTGACGCGCTGGATCGCGCGATCGCTGAACTTCGCGAGGTGCTGCGACACACGGGCCGGGTCGGCCTTGCGGGACTCGACCACGAGCGAGGTCCGCTCGTCGTCCCCGTCCTCTTCTTCTTCCCGATCGTCGTCGTCGCCGTCGCCCTCGTCGCTCTCGAAGCTCGCCTCGGGGGGGTCCTCGTCGCGGGGCGCCGCGACCTCGGGGGCGACCGCCTCGACTGCCTCCTCTTCATCGGCGGCCGCGGCCACGGTGCGACGGCGGCGGCGGCGGGGCGGGGTGGCAGCATCGGACGCGAGCTGCTCGCTCGCGTCGTGGTCGATCGACGTCTCGGCCATGAAGGTGTTTCGCTCCGGCGGGGCGCGGGGCGCCTGGCGCTGGGGCTGAGCTCTCTCGGGGTTCGGTCCGCGCGGCGTCAGCCTTCGCCGCGTGCCCCCTGTGAATCGACGTGGGTCGTTGGGCTCAGTGGGTGAGCGAGAACACAGGTCGATTGCCCTGCCCTCTCGTCACCCCTCTCACGGCGGCGTGTGAACGCGCCCGACTGAGCGGAATGGAACGGGTCCGAGGGCGAGCATACACGAGGAGGCCGCGCGCGCAAGGCGCGCTCATCGGCGCAGCAGATCGACCGCCAGCGTCGCGGCCGTGGCCGAGGCCGCCTGTCCGGCCCGCGCCGCGCGCACCGCGGCGCCGTGCGCGGCCCACCACGCGCGGGCGTCGGCGCGGCTCCAGTGCGGGACGTCCTCGCAGGCCTCCAGGAGCTCGCCGAGCTCCACCGCGCTCTGCGGCCGATCGTCGGGCGACTTCGCGAGGCAGCGCAGGACGAGCTCCTCGAGGGTCTCGGGGACCGGCGCGCCCAGCCGGACGGACGGCGGCACCGGGTCCGCGTGGAGGTGCTGCGAGCAGATCTCGACGATCGTGTGCCCCTCGAACACCGTCTTGCCGGTCAGGAGGTAGTAGGCGACCGCCCCGAGCGCGTAGAGGTCGGCGCGCGCGTCGATCTCGGCCGGCCGGGTGATCGCCTCGGGCGCCAGGTAGAGCGGCGTCCCCATGATCGTGCCGGTCTGCGTGATCCCCGACTGCTCCGGGGTCTCCTGCTCGCGCACGAGGCCGAAGTCCACGATCTTGCAGAGATCGGCCACCGGCGGCGACGACGCGAGCAGCAGGTTCGCGGGCTTGATGTCGCGGTGGATGAGGCCGATGTCGTGCGCCTCGGCGAGCCCCGCCGCGATCTGGACGAGCAGGTAACGCACGCGCGAGGCGGGCATCGGGCCGCCGACCGCGACCACCGACTCGAGGTCGCCGCCGTCGAGGTACTCCATCGCGTAGTAGAAGACACCGTCGCTCGTGCGGCCGTAGTCGAAGACCGTGACGGTGTTCGGGTGCTGGAGCGACGCGGTGAGCTGGACCTCGCGCTCGAAGCGCTCGATCGCGGCGGCATCGGTCGACTCCGGCGGCAGGAGCTTGATCGCGGTCGAGCGGCGCAGGAGCGCGTGCCGCGCGCGGTAGACCACGCCCATGCCTCCCGCTCCGATCGGCTCGACCAGGATGTACTGCCCGAGGCGCTTGGCCTGATCGACCTGCCGCCGCAGGCCGAAGAGGACCCACGACGCGGTGGTCGACACGATCACGATCACGCTGAGCCACATCGCGAGATCGAGCGCGAGGTTCACGAGGGGCTCGCTCCCGTTGCGCGTCGGATCGTCGAGGTGGACCCAGAGGCTGAGCCCCAGGCTGAGCGCGGCGGCGAGCCCGCCGACGGTCGCGGTGCGCCGGGCGTCGCTCGGGATCATCAGCGCGCGGGTCAGGAGCACGAGCATGGTGGTCAGCGCGGTGAGCAGGACGCCGGCCCGACCGATCTGCCCGAGCATCGACATCAGCGTGTACGGCACCACGGCCGCCACCGTCCCGATGCCGTCGATCACGAGGAGCTGGGTCGGGGAGCGGACGCCGCTCCGCGCGACCAGCCAGACCGCGCCGCTGACCACGGCCCCCGCCACGTTGAGCGAGCCACGCCAGGTCGTGGCGTGCTCGATCGCGCGGGGGATCCCGCCGACGAACAGATCGCCGACGAGCGCGAGGAGGAAGAAGCCGCCGCTCAGCGACAGCGTGACGAGCCCGAGCAGCGCGAGCCGCGCCTGCATCAGGTGGCGCGCCTCCTCGGAGACGTGCGGGTCGGGCGCCTGCGTCGACACGGCGGACGTCGCGGGGCTCACCACGGGGCGAGCATAGCTCGGGTGCGCTATGGTGCCGCACCATGTCTCCCGAACGCTGGTCGCCCGACTCCTGGCGGTCCAAGGAGGCTGCCCAGCAGGTCTCCTACGCGGATCCGAGCGCGCTCGACGCCGCGGTGGCACGGCTCCGGAGCCTCCCTCCGCTCGTCACGTCGTGGGAGGTCGAGCGCCTCAAGGCCCAGATCGCGGAGGCCCAGGAGGGCAAGCGCTTCGTGCTCCAGGGCGGCGACTGCGCCGAGATGCTCTCCGACTGCCAGCCCGAGCGCATCAGCAGCAAGCTCAAGATCCTGCTCCAGATGTCGCTCGTGCTCGTGCACGGGACGATGAAGCCGGTCGTGCGCCTCGGCCGCTTCGCCGGGCAGTACGCCAAGCCGCGCAGCCATCGGATGGAGACGCGCAAGAGCTCGCTCGGGGAGGTGGTGAGCCTCCCGAGCTACTACGGCGACCTCGTGAACCGCGCGCCGTTCACCCCGGAGGCGCGCACCGCGGATCCGCGCCTGCTCCTCGAGGCCTACCAGCACGCGGCGATGACGCTGAACTTCATCCGCTCGCTCAGCGCGGGGGGCTTCGCGGATCTGCACCACCCCGAGCAGTGGGATCTCTCCTTCATGGAGCACGCGAGCCTGAGCCCAGAGACCCGCGACGAGTACCACCGCACGAGCCAGCAGCTCGCGGAGGCGCTGCGCTTCATGGAGGCGCTCGGCGAGACGAGCGTCGACGAGCTCTCGCGGGTCACGTTCTTCACGAGCCACGAGGGGCTCAACCTCCACTACGAGAGCGCGCAGACGCGCACCGTGCCGCGCCGCGAGGGGTACTGGAACCTGACCGCCCACCTCGCGTGGATCGGCGAGCGCACCCGCCAGCTCGAGGGCGCGCACGTGGAGTTCTTCCGCGGGATCCGGAACCCCGTCGGGGTGAAGCTCGGGCCGGGCTGCACGGCCGACGAGCTCCTGGGGCTGATCGACGCGCTCAACCCGACGAACGAGGCGGGCAAGCTCGTCCTGATCTCGCGGCTCGGGGCGACGCAGGTCGCCGACCGGCTGCCCGCCCTGGTGCGCGCGGTCGCCCGCGAGGGCCGGCGCGTGCTCTGGATCAGCGACCCGATGCACGGGAACACGAAGAGCACGCAGCGCGGCATCAAGACCCGCTCGTTCGACGACATCCTCTCGGAGATCGAGCAGGTGATGGACGTGCACGAGGCCGAGGGCACGGTCTTCGGCGGCGTCCACTTCGAGCTCACCGGCGAGGACGTCACCGAGTGCGTCGGCGGCGCCGCGGGCATCACCGAGGCCGATCTCTCGACGAACTACGCCTCGGGCTGTGATCCGCGGCTCAACTACCGGCAGGCGCTCGAGATGGCGTTCCTCATCGCGCGCCGCTACCGCAAGGGCCGCTGAGCCTTTGGCCCGTCCGTCAAACGGTGCTACGTCCCCCCCTTGCCCATGGAGCAGGCTTCGACGGCGGCGCGGCTCACGGCGATCCGGGAGCTCTTCCTCGAGCGGATCCCGTTCAACCGCGTGCTGGGCATCGAGATCCTGGCGCTCGAGCCGGGCGAGGCGCTCTTCGCGGTGCCCTTCCGGCCCGAGCTGATCGGGGATCCCGACCGGCCCGCGCTCCACGGCGGCGTCCTGAGCGCGGTCGCCGACACGTGCGGCGGCTGCGTCGTGTGGTCGGCGGTGGGCGAGAGCGATCGGGTGTCCACCATCGACCTGCGCGTCGACTACCTCCGGCCCGCGAAGCCCGAGGAGCTGCGCTGCGCGGGCCGCGTGCTCCGCGTCGGCAACCGCGTCGGAGTGGCCCACATCTCCCTCTTCCACCCCTCCGCGGAGGACGTCTGCATCGCCGAGGCGAAGGGCGTCTACAGCGTGAAGCGAGCCGCCGCATGAGCGGGCTGAGCGAGCGCGACCACGCCGAGGACGACGAGGATCTGCTGCGGATCCCGGCCGAGGAGGAGCGCGTCCTCGCGCGCGTGCAGAAGCACGTGGCGACCCGGGAGCTGCGCGACCCGACGGTCGGCATCGACTACGACGCGGAGCTGCTCGCGCTGCGCGACCAGAGCAACGAGGCGCGCCTCGAGGACATCCCGCCGCTGATCGAGGAGATGGAGCGCCTCGCCGAGGTCGCCGCGCGGCGCGCGAAGGTCACGCAGGGCGTTGTCGATCCGCGCTCGCCGTACTTCGGGCGCATGGTCCTCGAGGAGGACGACAAGCGCCGCGAGGTCTTGATCGGCCGCTCGACGTACCTCCACCCCCAGACCGGGATCCGGATCGTGGACTGGCGCGACGCGCCGGTGAGCCGCCTCTACTACCGCTACGACGAGGGCGACGTCTACGAGGAGGAGTTCGGCGGGCGCGAGGTCGAGGGCGAGGTCCTCACCCGCCGCACCCTCGCGATCCACGAGGGCCGGCTGCGTCGCATCGGCTCGCCGCAGGGCACGTTCGTGCGGCGCGGGGACGGACCGTGGCGCCGCGCGGGCGAGTCGGCCGCCAAGCTCGCGGGCGGCCAGGGCGCCGCGATGCGCGCCGAGGGCCACCACCAGCCGGGCCGGCTCGGGACGGGGCGCGACGGAGACGGCCGCGAGGATCGGTTCCTCCCCGAGATCACCGCGCTCATCGATCCGCGGCAGTTCGAGCTCATCTCCGCGCCCGACAGCGGGCTCGTCGTGATCCAGGGCGGCGCCGGCTCGGGCAAGACGACGATCGGGCTGCACCGGCTCGCGTACCTGAACTTCCAGGACCGCGCGCGCTTCCGGCCCGACCGGATGCTCGTCATCGTCTTCAACCGCGCGCTCGAGCGCTACATCTCGCGCGTGCTCCCCGCGCTGGGCGTCCACGGCGTGCCCGTGACGACCTACGAGCGCTGGGCCACGCGGCTGCGCGAGCAGCACGTGCCGGGGCTCCCGCGCGACTACGAGCCCGACACTCCGTCGGCCGTGACCCGCCTCAAGAAGCACCCGCGGATGCTCGACGCGGTCGACCGCCACGCCGCGGTCCTCGCGCAGAAGCTCGACGCCATGCTCGGTCAGTCGCTCGACGGCATCGAGGGACGCGAGGAGGCGCTCGCGCTCTGGCGCAAGCACCACGGCGCGCCGCTCGGGCAGCGGCTCGAGGCCCTCTCGCGCTGGGCGCAGCCCAAGACCCGCGACGACGGCTCGATCGACGCCGCGCGCTCGCGCCCGCTCGCGCTGCGCCACGCGATCGAGCGGATGGTCTCGAACGGCAAGGCGATCGCGCGCGACGTGCCGACCGCGTGGGCCGAGCTGCTCACCGATCGGTCCGCGCTCGAGGCGGCGTTCGCGGGGAGCGACCTCTCGGGCGAGGAGCTGCGCTCGGCCCACCGCTGGTGCGCGGACCGCGCCCCGCAGATCGTGGCGACGCTCGAGGAGGCGCAGGCCCTCGCCGCGGACGGCGGCGCGGCGCCGCGCGATCGCGCCGCGCCGCGCGAGGGAGCGGACTTCCACGTCCGCGCGCGCGAGGACGACCGCACGATGGGGATCGACGGCGCGGAGGAGCAGCCGCCGCTCCTGCTCGATCGCGAGGACGACACGCTGCTGCTGCGGCTCGTGCAGCGGCTGTGGGGCCCGCTCGCGCGCGGCAAGGAGCGCCTGGTCTACGAGCACCTCTTCCTCGACGAGGCGCAGGATCTGAGCCCGGTCGAGCTCGCGGTGGTGATGGGGACCGCGAGCGAGCGCGAGAGCGTGACGCTCGCCGGCGACATCGCGCAGCGGCTCCTCATGGACAACGGGTTCACGGGCTGGAGCGACGTGCTCGGCCGGCTCGGGCTCCAGCACGTCGAGATCGAGCCGCTCAAGATCACGTACCGCTCGACCGCGCAGATCATCGAGCTCGCGGTCGACGTGCTCGGCCCGCTCCGCAACGAAGAGGAGAGCACGGCCACGCGGCAGGGCGCGCCGGTCGAGCTCTTCCAGTTCGGCCACAGCGGCGAGGCGGTCGCGTTCCTCGGCGAGGCGCTGCGCCAGCTGATGGCCGCGGAGCCGCGCGCCTCGGTCGCCGTGATCGCGCGCTACCCCGAGCAGGCGGAGCTCTACTACCGCGGCCTGGTCAACGCCGAGGTCCCGTTCCTGCGCCGCATCGCGGAGCAGGACTTCCCCTTCAAGCCGGGCATCGACGTGACGGACGTGCGCCAGGTGAAGGGCCTCGAGTTCGACTACGTGGTCCTGCTCGAGGTGTCCGCCGCCTCGTACGCGGAGGACGACGAGGCGCGCCACCTCCTGCACATCGCGGCGACGCGCGCCGCGCACCAGCTCTGGATCACGTCGACCGGCACGCCGTCGCCGCTCCTGCCCGACCGGCTGCGCGACCACGCGGAGTAGCGCGATGATCCCGGTCGTCCACGAGGACGACGAGCTGCTCGCCGTCGACAAGCCCGAGGGCGTGCCCTGCCAGCCGGTGGACATGGACCACCGCGACGACCTCCCGTGGCGCCTCCAGCGTGAGCGCGGCCTCGACTACCTCGGGGTGCACCAGCGCTTGGACCGCGACACGTCGGGCGTGGTCGTGTACGCGAAGCGACGCGAGGCGAACCCCGGCCTCGCCGCGCAGATGGAGGGCCGGCGCGTCGAGAAGCGCTACGTCGCGATCGTCACGGGGTGGCGCGGCGGCCCGCGGCGCCTCGAGCACGGGCTCGTCCGCGGGACCGAGGGCTCGATGGAGATCGCAAGACACGGTGACAAGCGCGCCAAGCCCGCGGTCACCGTGGTCGAGCGCGTGGAGCGCGTGGCAGAGCGCGCGCGGCTCGAGGTGCGGATCGAGACCGGCCGCATGCATCAGATCCGGGCGCAGCTCGCGGCGGAGGGCGCGCCCGTGTGCGGCGACCGCCGCTACGGGGGCGAGCCCGCGCCGCGCATGATGCTCCACGCCTCGCGCCTCTCCTTGCTCCACCCGACGACGGGGGCGCCGCTCGCGCTCGACGCGCCGCCGCCGCCGATCTTCGCCGCGTGGCTCGCCGGCCGCTACGACCCGTTCGCGCCCGGCGAGCTCGAGGCGGCGCTCGCGCGCGCGGCCGAGCGCCGCTACGCGCTCGCGCACCGCGACGATCTCGACGCGTGGCGGCTCCTCGACGAGGACGGCGACGGAGTGCCGGGCGTCTCGATCGATCGCTACCGCGAGTGGCTCGTGGTCTCGCTCTACGACGAGGGGCTCCCCCACGAGCGCGCGGTCGTCGACGCGATCGCGGGCCTCTCCGGTGTGCGGGGCGTCTACGTGAAGCGCCGCCCGCGCCAAGCGAACGTGATCGCGCGTGCCGGCGACGAGCACGCGCCGCGCGAGCCCGTGCGCGGCGAGCCCGCGCCCTCCCCGCTCGAGCTCGTCGAGCTCGGCGTGCCCTACCTCGTGCGGCTCGACGAGGGGCTCTCCACCGGGCTCTTCCTCGATCAACGCCAGAACCGCGCGCGGGTGCGCGAGCTCGCCGCGGGGCGGCGCGTGCTCAACCTCTTCGCGTACACGTGCGGCTTCAGCGTCGCGGCGGGCGTCGGCGGCGCGCGCGAGACGCTGAGCGTCGACGCATCGGCGCCCGCGCTCGCGTGGGGGCGCGAGAACCTCGCGCGGAGCGGGCTCGCGCCCGAGCGCCACCGGGTCGAGCGCGCCGACTGCTTCGAGGCGCTGAAGGACCTCGCGCGCCGCGGCGAGCGCTTCGACCTCGTGATCCTCGATCCGCCGACCTACTCGACGACGCGCGCGACGCGCTGGAGCGGCGGCAAGGCGTGGCGCGGCCTCGCGCGCCTCGCCCTCGACGTCCTCGCCCCGGGCGGGCGGCTCCTCGCGTGCAGCAACGATCGCCGCATGTCGGAGGACGACTTCCGCCGCCACCTCCGCGCCGCCGCGCGCGACGCGGGCGTGACGCTCGCGCAGCTCAAGGACCTCGGTCCGCCGGCAGATTTCCGAAGCGCGACCGCGCCCAAGTCGCTGCTCGCGACGCGCGGCGAGTACTAGAACGCCTGGTACTCGCCGGCCGGGACCAGGACGCGCGCGCCGTACGCGGGCGCGTCCACGCGGAGCGTGCCGTCGCCCGCGACCGTGAAGGGGTCGCCCGTGAGCACGTCGCGGAGCATCGTGCCCGGCGCGATCGCGACCGTCATCGCGGTGCCCTCGAACGCCGTGGCGCTCGCGTGCTCGCGGTTCGAATTGACCACGACGAGGGCGTAGGCGTCGCCGTCGCGGCGCTCGAACGCGACGATCCCCGCGTCCTCCTCGGGGCCCGTGCGATCAGTCGTCCACGTGAGCGTGAACGAGCCGCGCCGCAGCGCGCGGTAGTGCGCGCGGATCCGCGCGAGCCGCGCGATGTGCTGGAACGTCGCGTTCGACGTGTCGTAGGCGCTCGCCCAGAGCACCTCGCGGTTCGTCGGGTCGTTGCCGCCCCGGAATTCCTGCTCGGTCCCGTAGTAGATGCACGGGATCCCGTCCTCGGTAAGGAGGTACGTGAGCGCCGCGCGCAGCGCCGCGGGCCCCTGCTCGTCGCCGCGGTTGAAGAGGAAGCGCGACACGTCGTGGTTGTCGATGAAGTTCACGAGCGCCTGGCTCGGCGCGACCCCGATCCCGCCGGGCTGCGGCTCGTGGCCGTAGTTGACCGCGCGATCGTCGAGGAGCCGCTGGATGCCCGTCGTGGGGCCGCCGTTCGCGAACACGTCGTCGAAGACGCGGAACTTCTGCGAGAAGTAGAAGACGGAGTCGAGCCGGCCGGGCTGCGTGAACGAGCCGATCAGATCGTCGCGACCGTCGAAGGCCTCGCCGAACATGAAGAAATTCGTCTTGCCCGCGTCCGCGACGCGTCGCCGCACCTCGGGCGCGAAGAACTCCCAGAAGCCGTAGTCGACGTGCTTGATCGTGTCGATGCGGAAGCCGTCGAAGTCCGCCTGGAGCACCCAGTCGACGTAGACCTGCGTCATCGTCTCGCGCACGCGCGCGTCGAGGGTGTTCACGTCCTTGAGGCCGCCGGGGAAGTCGCCCCAGAGGAGCTGGTCCGGGTCGTCGAAGTTCAGCGTGCGCCCGCGCCGGCTGTACGCGGTCGGATCCTGGAAGAGCGCGGGCACCGGCGGGACGCGGAAGATCGCCGGCATGTCGAAGAACCGCACGGGCGCGGGGCCGGCGGCGCCGAGCGAGGTGAACGACTGCACGCCGCGCGGATCGAAGTCGGGGTCGAACTCGTTGATGCGCGCGAGCGGGCTCGTCATCTGGGTCGGGCTCCCGCCCGGCGCGACGGTCCCCGAGCCCTGCACCGACTCGTCGGGCTGCCCGTTGTGGTTCACGTCGTAGTAGAAGACCTGCCCGAGGTGGTTCGTGACGATGTCGAGGATCACGAGGATCCCGCGCGCGTGCGCCTCGTCGACCATCCGCCGCAGGGTCGCGAGGTCGCCGAAGTGGGGGTTCACGCGCGTGAAGTCGACCGCCCAGTAGCCGTGGTAGCCGTCGATGCCCGCGTCGGTGTCGACGTTGAGGACGACGGGGCTGATCCAGAGCGCGGTGACCCCGAGCGCCTCGAGGTAGTCGAGGCGGTCGATCACGCCCTGCCAGTCGCCGCCCTGGTAGCGCGCGAGCGCCGTCGGATCGACGCGGTGGTCGTTGCGCGCGTCGCCGTTCGCGAAGCGGTCGACGACGAGCTGGTACACGACCTGATCGCGCCAGTCCTCCACGTGCGTGGCGACCTCGACGTCGCGCGCGTCGCCGAGCCCGTCGTGCGCGCACGCGCCGAGGAGGACCGCCCCGAGGATGCAAAGTAACTTGCGCATCTTCAGCTCCCGTAGCTGCTGCTGCTGAACCACCACTCGACCCCGATGCCGAAGAAGTGCTCGACCTCGTTGCGGCTCCGCGGATCGAGCGCGGGATAGAGCCCGCGCGCTCCCTCGTCGCGCACCGTGAGCGAGTAGATGAGGCGCAGGTGCGGCCGCGTGTACGTCCCGCGCCCGAACGGCGAGACGAACGGCACGATCCCGAGCTTGAAGAGGTTCCCGCCCTCGGGGCCGCCCGTCACCTCGTTGATCGCGGCGGCGGCCATCCCGCTGTAGCTGAGATCCGCGGCGATCCCGACGAAGCGATCGAGCCACACCATCGGGCGCACGTTGATCGCGCCCTCGCTCAGCGTGCCGCGGCCGAAGACGTTCGGGTCCGCGTCGCGGAAGTAGCGGTAGTACGCGCCGACTTGGAGCCCGAACACGTCGAGCTCCCAGTTCGCGCTGAGCGCGACGCGCAGCTCCTCCGCGCGGCCGGTCTGGATCACGGAGCCCTCGCGGAAGGGGACCCCGAGCGGGTCGTACGCGCCCAGGCCGCGCGCGTAGCGCACGAAGAGGTTCGCGAACGTGTTCTGGTCCGCGAGGTAGCCGCCGACCTGCGCGCCGATCACCCAGCCCGCGTCCTCGGGCAGCGGCTCGTCGAAGCCGTCCTCGTCCCGGCGCGAGCCGCTCGGGAGGTAGTGGCCCTCTCCGTAGAGGATCGCCTTCATCCCCTCGCGCGCGCGCCGCCCGAACGGCCACCACGTGAGCCGCGCCGCGGCGACGGCGCGCGGGCGGTCGAGGAACACCACGCTCTCGGGCGAGAACCCGACGCGCGCGGGCACGAGGAGCTCCTGGCGCTGGAAGGGATCGTCCGGCTGGTGGAGACCGCCCGCGATCCGGAGCTGGCCGATGTCCTCGAGGTCGTAGCTGAGCCCGCCGCCGACCATGTTGAGGTTGTCGAGCGGCCAGAAGTTGAAGAGGTAGACGTCGTCGCCGCGCCACATGCGCGAGCCCGCCCACACGTTGAGGCCTCGGGTCAGGAGGTTGCCGACGCGCGCGTAGAGGTTGCGGAACGCGATCCGCTCGGAGAGCTCGCCGTCGTAGTGGAAGAGCGGGCCGAAGTACGCGATGGTCGCGACGACCGTGGTGTCCATGCCCGCGAAGTGGTCCTCGCGGCGCAGCTCGATCTCCGCGTAGGTGTCGGCCTCGTCGACGCGCGGACCCCACGCGGTGACGAGGTTCTGGCGGCCGCTGCGCCCGTCGAGGTCCGAGGCGGCGACGATGCGGCCGTACGAGCCGAACGCGAAGCCGCCCCGGTGCTCGCCGTCGTCGGCGGCGTCCGCGTCGTCGGCGGCGGGCGCGGGCGCCTCGGCCGGCGCGGGCTCGGGCGCGGGGACCGGCTCGGGCGGCGGCGGCGCGGGCTCCGCGGCGGTGCCGCGCTGGTACCACGGGACGCCGTCCTCGGGAGGCGCCTCGCCCTCGACGCGCTCGGCCTCGTCGTCGGCGAGCGGCTCGGGGGGCTCCGCGTCGTCCTGCGCGCGGGCGGCGGGGGCGGCGAGGCCGAGGGCGAGGAGCAGCACGGCGGAGACTGCGCGCGACACGCGGGCGAGCGTAGCCGATGACCGGCCTCTCGTCACTCAGGCATGAGTGAAACGTGAGCGCGCTCACGAGGCTGGAGCGGCCGCGGCCGGAGCGGTCATGATGGTCGCCGCATGCTGCGCGAGCGGATCCCCTACCCCTTCGACGACCACGAGGCGCGCGCGCGCCTCGAGGCGCTCGCCGACTACTGGGCCAAGAGGCACGGGGTCGTCACCGAGTGGAGCGGCGCGCGCGGCCGCCTCTCGGGGAAGAAGCTCGGCGTGAAGTACGACGCGTCCTTCGCGATCGGCGCGGGCGAGGTCACCGTCGAGGCGAGCTTCGGCTTCCTCGCCGAGAAGCTCGGCGGGCCGGACTACGTGCGGCGCAAGCTCGCGGACTACCTCGATCCCGCGCGCTCGCTCGAGTCGCTGCGCGATCGCATCCCTCGTTGACGCGGCCCTCACCGCACGACGAGGACCCCGGCCGGGAAGCGCGCCTCGCGATCGCCGGCCGCGAGGGTCGCCGCGATCGCGCTCCCCGCCGGCACGAGCAGGAGCCCGCCCGGCCGATCGGCGAGGATGTGCCCGATCGCCTCGACCGACGGATCCTCGATCGGCGCCACGCGCAGGCGCGCGACGCGGCCGCGCAGGCGCTCGCGCAGCGCGCCGAGCGTCGCGTCGTCGGCGCGCTCCGCCCAGATCGAGAGACGTCCGTCCTCGCCGGCGAGCCGCGCCCCCGCCTCGAGCGCCCGTTCGCTCGCCTCGCTCCCGTCGAAGAGCACGCGGATGGGGGCCGCGCGGTTCGCGCTCGGGGACCAGCCGCCCCACCCGAGGACCACCAGGTCGGACTCCTCGAGGTGCCGCGCGACGGCGTCGCGGAGCCGGCCCCGCTGCACCTCGAAGTGCGCCGGCACCTGCTCGCGCGCGGCCTCGCGCTCGAGCGCGGCGCGCACCACGCCCGCGAGGGCGCGCCACACCCGCTCCACGTCGTCGATGGAGAACCCGCGGGTCTCGCCCGCGCTCCCGACGCGACGGGCGAACGGGTGCGCCGCGAGCTTCAGGAGATCCTCGTCCTCGAGGAACCGCCCCTCGAGCTCCGCGTCCAAGCGGGACGCGACGCGCACCGCCTCGCGCACGACCCGCCCCGTGCCGTCGCCCGTGCAGATCGCCACCACGACACGACGCACCGTCATCGCGTCTTGCCCTCTCCGTTCCTCGACGGCGCCCGCCCTCGCCCCGCGTAGGTGCGCAGGCGCGCCTCGACCGCGTCGTGCACGCGCGCCGCGGGCCGGCCCGTGAGCGCCTCGATCGCGTCGTCCACGGTGCGCATGACGAGCACGCGGAAGCGGCCCGCCGCGATCGCGTCGACCACGTCCTCGCGGAGCATCAGCCGCTCGACGTTGGCCTCGGGGATCAACACACCGTGCGATCCGTCGAGGCCGCGCGCGGCGCAGACGTCGAAGAACCCCTCGATCTTCTCGTTCGCGCCGCCGATGGCCTGCGCGCGTCCGGACTGATCCACCGATCCGGTCATCGCGAGCGACTGCGCGAGCGGGATCTCGGCGAGCGCGCTGAGGAGCGCGCAGAGCTCGGCCATCGAGGCGCTGTCCCCGTCGACCCCCCCGTAGCTCTGCTCGAAGACGAGGCTCGCCGAGACGCTCAGCGGGGTGTCTTGCCCGTAGCGCGTCGCGAGGAAGCTCCCGAGGATCATCACGCCCTTGGTGTGGAGGCTCCCTCCGAGGTTGGCCTCGCGCTCGATGTCGATCACGTCGCCCTTGCCGAGCCGCACGCGCGCGGTGATCCGGCTCGGCTGCCCGAAGGCGAGCTCACCGATCGCGAGGACGCTCAGCGCGTTCACCTGGCCGACCTCGGCGCCGTCCGTGCGCACGTTCACCGTCCCGTCGGTGAAGCGCTGGAGCGTCCGCTCGCGCAGGCGCCCGATCCGGCGCTCGCGCGCCTCGATCGCGCCTCGGACGTCGGCCGCGGTCACCCGCTCGGCGCCGCGGTCGCGGGCGCGCCAGTCCGCCTCGCGCAGGAGGTTCGACAAGGGCGAGAGCTCGGCCGAGAGCTCGCGGCGATCGCCGGCCCAGCGCGCGCTCTGCTCGATCACGCGGCCGACCGCGCCCGCGTCGAAAGGCAGGAGCCCGTCCGCCTTCGCGATGCTCGCGACGAGGCGCGTGAGCCTCGCCTGGTTCGCGTCGTCCCACGCCACGGTGTCGTCGAAGTCCGCCGCGACCTTGAAGAGCTGGTCGAAGTCCGGGTCGAGCGCCGACAAGAGGTAGTAGAGGTGGCGATCGCCGACGAGGATGACCTTCACGTCGAGCGGGATCGGCTCGGGGTCGAGCTCGCTCGTGGTGAGGCCCATCACCCGCCCGAGCGACTCGATCTCGATCTCGCCGTGGGTGAGCGCGCGCTTGAGCGAGTCCCACGCGGCCGGCGAGATCAGCATCCGCCGCGCGTCGACGACGAGCGTGCCGCCGTTCGCGCGGTGCAGCGCGCCGGCCTTGATCATCGTGAAGTCGCTGTAGAGCGCGCCGAGGTGCGCGCGGCGGTCCGTGCGCCCGAACAGGCGCTCGACCGTCGGGTGGTCCTCCTCCACGACGGGCGCCGCCGCGAGGCCGCGCCGATCGACGAACAGGTTGACCCGATACCGGAGGGCGGGGTGCATGTGCTCGTGCATGGCGGCTTGCACCTCGGACTCGCTGCCGTCGCCGTCGTCCTCGCCGCTCGTGTGGATGAACGCGTGGACGTGCTGCACGATGTCGGCCTCGACCGCGTCGAGCCAAGTCCCCACCTTCGAGAGGTCGGCGAAGGCGGCCCGCACGCCCGCGAGCTGGTGCTTCGCGACGAGCAGCGTCAGCTCGCGCTCGACCTCGCGCAGCTCCTCGCGCGCCTCGCGCCGCCACGCAGGGACCTGATGCATGATCGCGCGGAGCGCGTTCTCCATCGCCTCGAGGTGATCGCGCACCTCCCGCTGCTTGGCCTCCGGGAGCTTGCTGAACGCGTCGGGATCGAGGACCTCCCCGTCGACGAAGGGCGCGAACGCGAGGCCCGCGGGGGTCCGCAGCATCCGCAAGCTCCGTTGCGTGGCCTCGATCGCGAGCTTCGCGAACGCCTCCTCGTGGCGAGCCTCGACCCTCTGCTCGATCACGCGGCGGCGCGTGCGGAACTCGTCGGACTCGAACATCGCGACGATCGCGTCGTCGAGATCGCGGACGACCTCCTGCATGGCCTGCTGCAGCTCGGCCCCCCGCCCCGGCGGCAGCCCGATCGCGATCGGGCGATCGGGGTGCGCGAAGTTGTGCACGTACACCTGGTCGTCGGGGACGGTCCCGAGGTCGGTCCGGCTCGCCAGCGCGTCCCGTACGAGGTGGTGCTTCCCCGTCCCGGGCGGGCCGAGCACGAACACGTTGAAGCCCTTGCGGAACATGCCGACGCCGAAGCGCAGCGCCTCCTCCGCGCGATCCTGGCCGAGGAGGCCGCGGAGCGGCTCGACTTCGTCGGTGGTCTCGAACGAGAGGGGAGCGCAGCGTCGGCGCACCTCGCTCGCGTCGAGGGCTCGGTTCCCATCGGACGGCACGGATCGGGAAGCTAGCACCGATCGCCTCCGCGCTTGCCGTCGAGGGCCGACAGACCCCACGCTCCGGGCGGAGCGAGGGGGAACGAGACCGATGGCGCAGAAAGACCCGAGGCCCCACGTCGTCATCCTCGGCGGCGGGTTCGGTGGCCTCGCGGCCGCGCGCGCGCTGCGGCGCACGCCCGTCCGCGTGACGCTCGTCGATCGGAGCAACCATCACCTGTTCCAGCCGCTCCTCTACCAGGTGGCGACGAGCGCGCTCAGCGCGCCGGACATCGCTGCTCCGCTGCGCAAGCTGCTCCGCAGGCAGTCCAACGCCCGCGTGATCATGGCGGACGCGCTGGGCCTCGATCCCGAGGCCCGCACCGTGACGCTCGACGACGGTGAGCTCCACTACGACTACCTCGTCCTCGCGACGGGGATGAAGAACAACTACTTCGGCAACGATCAGTGGGAGGCGCACGCCCCGGGTCTCAAGACGCTCGCCGAGGCGCTCGACATCCGCTCGCGGGTGCTCCGCGCGTACGAGGCCGCCGAGCGCGAGACCGATCGCACGCGCCAGAAGGAGCTCCTCACCTTCGTCGTGATCGGGGCGGGTCCGACCGGCGTCGAGATGGCGGGGGCGCTCGCCGAGATCGCGCACCGCACGCTCGCGCGGGACTTCGATCACTTCGATCCGGACAAGGATGCGCGCGTGGTGCTGCTCGAGGGTGGCGCGCGCGTGCTCGCGTCCTTCAGCGAAGAGTCGTCGCGCTCCGCCACGGAGGAGCTCGTGGGGCTCGGGGTCGAGGTCCGGACGAACACCTTCGTGAAGAACGTGGACGCGCACGGCGTGACGATCGGTGAGGGCGAGCGCATCGAGGCCGGCACCGTGATCTGGGCCGCAGGCCTGAAGGCGAGCTCGCTCACCGCGAAGCTCGGCTGCGAGCTCGACCGCGCGGGCCGCGTGAAGGTCACGCCCGATCTGACGGTGCCCGGGCGCCCCGAGATCTTCGTGCTCGGGGATCTGATCTACCTCGAGCAGGAGGGGAAGCCCCTGCCCGGGGTCGCGCAGACCGCGTTGCAGAGCGGCGCGTTCGCGGCCGAGCAGATCACCAACGACGTGCTCGGCTACGACCGCCGCGCGCGCTTCGTCTACTGGGACAAGGGCTCGATGGCCACGATCGGCCGCGCGAAGGCGGTCGCCGAGGCCGGAGGCATGACCTTCGACGGGCTGATCGCGTGGCTGATGTGGGTCTTCATCCACATCGTGTTCCTCGTCGACTTCCGCAACCGCGTCGCGGTGATGATGGAGTGGGCCTACGCGTACGTGAGCTGGCAGCGCTCTGCGCGCGTGATCGTCGACGCGCCGCGCCGGCATCGACCCAAGCGCCAGCGCACGCGGATCCTCGCGTCCGCGCTCGAGCCGCTCGCGACGAAGAAGGAAGGCGCGGCTCAGCACCCGGGCTGACCGGGCTCGAGACGGCCGCGCACGCACCAGGGGACCTTGAGGATCCAGTCTTGGATCACGCCCCCGAACACGCCGCGCAGGATCGCGCTCCCGGGGTCGGCCATCACGCCCCACGTCACGATCGACTCGGTCTCCCGGTAGGGGCTGACGCTCACGAAGCCCCGGCCGGCGCGCACGTCCGCGGGCCGGGTGCGATCGAGGTCGAAGCGCACGGTGTACCCGGGCCGATCCACGTGAACGACCGCGTGGTACGCGGCGCTGACGATCGCGAGCTGGTGGCGCACGTACACCACCCGCCGCTCGGGCGTGTCCTCGACCACCCGCGCCTCGACGACCCCGGGGATGAGGCGCGGGTACGCGCGCACGTCGAGCACCTCCTCGAAGACGCGATCGCGAGGCGCGCGCACGCGCATGAAGCTGGTCCCGCCGACGTAGCGGAACGGGCCCTCTTCCCGCGTGATCGGCCGGCGTACGAGCTCGCCCGCCCGGAGCGCGCGCGCCTC
>JAYRVK010000932.1:0-3195 GCA_041918555.1 Sandaracinaceae bacterium | reverse complement strand
GCATGGCCAAGGCGCACGGGATCGACGTGTTCCGCATCTTCGACTCGCTGAACTACGTCGAGAACCTGAAGCTCGGCATCGACGCGGTGGGCGAGGCCGGCGGCGTGATCGAGGCCGCGCTCTGCTACACCGGCGACGTCAGCGATCCCACGCGCACCAAGTACTCGCTCGACTACTACCTCGAGCTCGCGGGCGAGCTCGTCGGGCTCGGGGTCCACGTCCTCGCGATCAAGGACATGGCCGGGCTGCTCAAGCCGCGCGCCGCGCGGATGCTCGTCGGCGCGCTGCGGCGCGCGTTCCCCACGACGCCGATCCACGTGCACACCCACGACACCGCGGGGACCGGGATCGCGTCCATGCTCTCGGCGGCCGAGGCGGACGCGGACGTGATCGACGTCGCGCTCCCAGCGATGGCGGGGCTGACCTCGCAGCCGACGATGGCCGCGCTCGTCGCCGCGCTCCGCGGGACCGAGCGGGACACCTCCATCGATCCGGACGCGGTCATGCGCCTCGACACGTACTGGGAGGCCGCGCGCGAGCTCTATGCCCCGTTCGAGACCGGGCTGACGGGCTACGCGCCCGACCTCTACGAGCACGAGATCCCCGGCGGCCAGTACACGAACCTCCGCTTCCAGGCGCAGGCGCTCGGCCTCGCGGACCGGTGGGCGTCGATCAAGCGCGCCTACGCCGCGGCGAACCGGCTGCTCGGCGACATCATCAAGGTGACGCCGAGCTCGAAGGTCGTCGGCGACCTCGCGCAGTTCATGGTGCAAAACGACTTGACGGAGGACGACGTGCGCGCCCAGGCGCGGACGCTCTCGTTCCCCTCGAGCGTGGTGGAGCTCCTCGAGGGCCGGCTCGGGCAGCCGCGCGGCGGCTTCCCCGAGCCGCTCCGCAGCGACGTGCTGCGCGGGCGGCCGCCCATCGAGGGCCGCCCCGGCGCGGCGCTGCCGCCGCTCGACCTCGCCGCGCTCCAGGCCGAGCTCGGGGCGAAGCACCCCCTCGCGAAGATCCGCGACGTCGACGTGATGAGCGCCGCGCTCTACCGAGGCGTGTTCGAGGAATACCGAAGGCACCGCACGGAGTTCGGCGACGTGTCGCGCCTGCCGACCCGCGTGTTCCTCGCGCCGCTCGAGGTCGGGCAGGAGGTCGGCGTCGAGATCGAGCGCGGCAAGACGCTGATCATCGTGCTCAAGGCGGTCGGCGAGCTCGACGAGACCGGCACGCGCACCGTGTTCTTCGACCTCAACGGCCAGCCGCGGCAGGTGCGCGCGCGGGATCGGAAGGCGACCTCCAAGGTGATCGAGCGCGAGCGCGCGAGCGACGCGCCGGGCTCGATCGGGGCGCCGATGCCCGGGAGCGTGGTCGACGTGAAGGTGGCCGTCGGACGCGCCGTGAAGAAGGGCGACCCGCTCGTCGTGCTGAGCGCGATGAAGATGGAGACCGTGGTCGCGAGCCCCGTGCGCGGAGAGGTGACGCGGATCGCCGTGAAGAGCGGCGACACGCTCGCGGCCGGCGACCTGCTCGTCGAGATCGCGGTCGCGGACGAGGCCGCCGCGTGAGCTCGGCGCGCGGCGCGCACGCGCTGCAGGGCGCGACGTGGATGGCCATCGCGTTCGCCGCGATGTACGCGCTCGGCGCGCTGCGCTCGCTCGCGTCGGTCCCCTTCGGCGTGTTCGAAGCGAGCGTCGCGGTCCGGGTCGCGACCGGCGTGAGCGCGAGCCTGTTCGTCCTCGCGCTCCAGATCGCGGTGGTCGTCCTCGCGATCCGCGGCGCCGGCGCGGCGGACGCGCGGCCGCCGTGGGTCGCGATCCTCGTCGCCGCCGTCGCCGCGTTCTTCGCCTACCCGATCCAGGTCGGCGCGGGCTTCGTCACGACGATGGCCGGAGCGCGGGCGATGCGCCCGGAGGCCCTCGCCGACCTGGCCGTCGGCGGGACGGTGCTCTCGCTCGTCGACGGCACGCTGCACGCCGTGCTCCTCGTCGGGGTCCTGATCGCGGTCGCCCTGAGATGGCAGCGCGCCACGGAGCGTCCCGAGGGCGATTGAGCACCGCCCTCTTCTTCGCGCTCGCGTACCTCATCACCTGGGTCCCGCTGATCCCGCCGTCGCTCGCGGCGCTCGGCGCGCTCGACGGCTCGCCCGACGACTACATGGCGGGCGCGCCGCTCGCGATCTTCGGCCCCGCGATCGCGGCGGTGATCGCGAGCCGCCGCGAGGGCGGGTGGGCGCGCGCGCGCGAGCTGTTGGGCGGGCTCGGCGCGTGGCGCGTGGCGCCGTGGTGGTACCTCGTGGCGCTCGGGCTGCCAGCGCTCGTGTTCGTCGCGGGCCGCGCCGTCTACGGGCTCGTCCCCGGCAACGAGGGTGGGCCGTGGTTCTGGCCGCCGGCGACGCCGGAGGCGGTGATCGGCGCGATCCTCGTGCCCGTCGGCGAAGAGATCGGCTGGCGCGGCTACGCGCTCCCGCGCCTGATGGCGCGCCACGGCCCCGTGCTCGCGACCCTGATCCTCGGCTCGCTCTGGGCGGGCTGGCACCTCCCGATGCTCGTTGCGGCCGGGACCACGCCCACCGAGCTGGCGATCTTCGTCCCCTTCTTCGTCGCCGGCGCCTTCCTCTTCACGTGGGTGTACCAGCGCACCGGCGGGAGCCTCCTCCTCGCGGTGCTGCTCCACGTCGGCACGCACCTCTGCAACCCGACCCAAGCAGCGGCCGGCGAGCACACCGCGCTCACGATCGCGATGCTCTCCTACGTCGGGCTCGCGGTGCTGCTCGTGGCCGCGGATCGCAGGCGCTTCGCGCGTCACGGATTCTCCCACGGGGAATGACGCCGCGGCGCGGGGCGTACGACCTGCCGGGCGATGGACGGAGAATCGATCGCGCTCCTCTACCTTTTCACCGCGGTCGGCGCGCTCGTGGTCCTTCTGATCTGCGCGTCCGCCGCGGCGTGGGCTACGCGCGATCGCTGGATGAGCCGGCGCGGTCGGCGCTCGGTTGCCGCGGGCGCGTTCCGCTCCGCGGTGGTCACCACCGATCGCAAGCGGCAGCACCGGCGCTGGCTCGTCCTCGCGACGGCGATCCTGAGCCTCGGCTGGGCGATCCTCACGTTCTTCTTCTTCGCGCCCGCGGGCGCGATCGGCGGCCTGTTCCTCGGGCTCGTCGAGCTCGGGACCGGCCACGGCGACCGCTTCTTCTGGCTC
>JAYRVK010000931.1:0-13800 GCA_041918555.1 Sandaracinaceae bacterium | reverse complement strand
CTGGCACCGCAGCCAGGCCGTCGCGCCGCCCCCGCCCCCCCCCGCGCCGACCGCGCCGGTGGAGACCGCGCCGCCCCCCACGCCCGCGCCGCCCCCCCCCGCGCCCGAGCCTCCGCCCGCCGCGCCCGAGCCGCCGCCGCGCATGCAGCTCCCGACGACCACCGAGGACGAGGCGCCGCCGCTCGCGCCGCCGCCCGCCCCGCACCATCGCCGCCCGCTCCCGACCCCGGTCGTCGAGCCGGCCCCCGCGCCGGCCGCGCCCTCCGCGCCCGAGGGCCCCCTCGAGCCCGACTGGGGCAGCCCGATGTTGTAGCGGGCGCTACTCGCGCCACCCGCCGCGCTCGGCGGACCAGCACAGCGTCCCGCGCTCGAAGCGCAGCCGCTGCGGCGCACGTGGATCGGCCGGCACCTCCGGGTCCGCGATCGGCCAGCCGAGATCGCTCGTCAATCCACCTTGCGATCTCCAGTAGCCGAAGAGCATCCCGTGGATCGGCCGCGCGCCGCGCCGCGGGTGGTGCACGATCGAGCCGCGCGTGCACGCGAGGATCGAGCCCGCTCCATCCGGCGTGCGCTGCGGTGCGGTCACCGGCCAGCCCA
The DNA here is from genome assembly GCA_041918555.1 of Sandaracinaceae bacterium. GTDB lineage: Bacteria > Myxococcota_A > Polyangia > Polyangiales > Sandaracinaceae > JACKEC01. The sequence goes on along the minus strand of JAYRVK010000931.1, from coordinate 13,203 downwards.
CGATCGAGCGCCCCGCGCCGAGCTCGGCCCATCGCAGGGCCGTGGGCTCGTCGCTCGCGAGGACGAGCGGCGCCGCGCCGCTCCACGCGCAGACCCACGCCTTCGCGAACCGCGTCGCGCTCCCTCGGTGCGCGCCCTCGACCATGACCTCCGGCCGCGCCATCGGCGAGCCCCACGGGGAGCCCATCGCGCCCGCGGCGCGCCACGCCTCGCGCACGTCGCGCGGGAGCGCCTCGACGAGATCCCAGCGCTCGGGCGGCGACGCCGCGGCCGGCGCGACGGGCGGCGCGACGGGGCGCGCGAACGGAGCGTCGTCCGCGCGTCGCACCGCGGGCGCGGGACGTGCGCGGGGCGAGGCTCCGATCGCCGGAACCACCGACGCCTCGTCGAGCCCATCGTCCCATGGCAAGGGAGCTTGCGGGGGTGGATCGCCCTCGCGCAGCGCCGCGAGGATCGCGTCGCTGCGATCGACGTCGAGGAACGCCCCGCGATCGCGGCCCTGGATCGCCTTCGCGACACCCGGGGTCAGGCCCGCGATCAGCCCACCCGCGAGCCCGCCGAGGAGCCCGCTCCCCGTGAGCGCGCCGACGCCGACCTGCGCGGCGACCGACGCGATGCTCCCCGCGGCCTGCGCGCCGCCGCTGCCGCCCGGCGGCGCCTTCGGGACGCGCGCGCCGTCGAAGCGCGCGGGCTCGAACGCCTCGCGGCGCGTGAGCCGCAACGCCCAGCAGCCGCGCGTCCACTCGGGGTGCAGCACGTAGTCGTAGGGCATGTAGACGTAGCCCTCGTCGCCCCAGTCTGCGCCCCAGCTGTTGCGCACGACGAACAGGCGATGTCGATCGTCGTAGCCGACCGCGAGGAGCGCGTGCCGGCCGTGCCGCGCGTCGTCGGCCCCGCGCGGCATGCCGCACACGCCGGTGCGTGGCGTCTCTACGAAGCTCTCGGTGACCCGCGTCCCGAAGGCGATCGGGAAGCCCGCGGCGAGGCAGCCGCGGAACGCATCGCCGTGCACCGGGACGGCCCACCAGTCGGTCGCCTTGATCGCGCGCGCCTCGACGTAGACCGGCTCGGGCGGCTGCACCGCGAACAGATCGGGGTGATAGGGCCACGTCCGCTCGGTCGGCGCGCCGAGGCGCGACAGCACGCGCACTCCGTCGCTCAGCGAGGCGCCGAGATCGTCGCGGACGCAGTCGTCCCAGAGCCGCTGGTTGAAGTAGACGAAGCTCCGCGAGAGGTCGACGGGCTGCCCCGTCTCGCGCCGGACGAGGTACTCCAGGCCGCCGACGAGCGCGTTGGCCGCGCAGCTCCCGAGCCGGCCCTGGTCCTCGACGGCCGTCATCCATGGCCGCAGGTCCACCGCGCTCGGGAGCTGGCTCGCGTGGAGCCGCGGCGTGAACACCCGCGTCGCGAGTGGGTCGTGGCCGCGATCCTCGCGGCACGCGCCGAGCGCGATCTGGCGCCCGAGGTAGCTCCCGACCTGGCGCCCGACGAGCTGACCGATCCACGCGCCGCTCATGGCGCGCCCATTCTACGGTGCCTGGACAGCGCGGGGGCGCGCGCGCATGGTCCTCTCCGTGTTCGGCCTCGGCTGGATGGAGCTCCTGATCATCCTGGGCGTGATCTCGCTGTTCTTTGGGCCGGCGGTCCTGCGGCGCGTGGTGCGCACCGCGCAGGACGTCCAGAAGGCCAAGAGCGACCTCACCGGTCCGGGCGCGCTCGGCCGTCTCCTCGGCGAGGACGACGACCAGGAGCGCGACCGCCGCGACGAGCGCTGAGCTCCGAGGGGATCTCGGGGCGGTCCGGGCGTATGTACTCGCGCCGCCGGCCTGCGTCGGCGCCCGAGGGAGCACCATGAAGAACGTTTGCATCGCGCTGGGCATCGCCGTCTCGCTGAGCAGCCTCGCCAGCGCGGGACACGCGCAAGGGACGATCACGGACGGCACGTCGAGCATGGCGTGGGCGCCGGTCAGCGCGTTCAACCCCGCCGACGGACCGACCGCGGGCCTCGTGGTCGCGGGTGTGTCGCAGACCTACCAGGTCTGGTTCTTCGTGCGCGGCGCGGGCCTCACCGCCGAGCGCCCGCTCCCCGCACCCGACACGGCGAGCTACGTGGGCGGCGTGGCCACCCTCGGGTGGACGAACTTCCTCGGGACGGGGCTCGGCGGGACGCTCGTCTACACGCTCGTGTCGACGGGGCCGGGCAGCGCGCAGCTCGCCGCCGAGCTCACCGTGAGGAACGGCGGCTCCGCCTCGATCCCCATCGAGCTGTTCTGCTACGTCGACGTCGACGCCGCCGGCACCGACGCCAACGACAGCGCGGCGTTCGTCGACGGCTTCATCGACGTGACCGACGGCGCGACCACGGTGACGATCGCCGCGCGCGGCTCGGTGCCGGACGCGCTCCAGGTCGGGCCCTACCCGACCTTCCTGCGCAGCCTCCAGGACGCGACCCCGACCAACCTCGACAACACCGGGCTCCCCTTCGGGCCGGGCGACTTCGCGATGGCCGTGCAGTGGGCGGTCGCGGTCCCCGCCGCCGGCTCGCTGACGCGTGGGCTCGCGCTCTCGGTGACCGGGCCCGCCCCCGCGGCGGTCTGCGGCAACGGCGTCCGCGAGGGCACAGAGGTGTGCGACGACGGCTTCGCGGACGCGTGCGGCACCTGCAACGCGACTTGCACTGGTGCAGGCAGCGGCGCGCTCTGCGGCGACGGCGCGACCTGCCCGCAGGTCGAGGCGTGCGACGACGGCTTCGCCAACGACTGCGGCGCGTGCAACGCGACGTGCAGCGGCGCGGGCACCGGGTCGGTGTGCGGCGACGGCGTGCGCTGCTTCGAGACCGAGGCCTGCGACGACGGCTTCACCGACGCGTGCGGCACCTGCAACGCGGACTGCACCGCGCTCGGCGCGCCCGCGGTCTGCGGCGACGGAATGCGCTGCGAGGAGACGGAGACCTGCGACGACGGATTCCGGGACGCGTGCGGCACCTGCAACGCGACGTGCACGGCCATCGGCGCGGGCTGGGCGTGCGGCGACGGCGCGCGCTGCGAGGAGACCGAGGCCTGCGACGACGGCTTCACCGACGCGTGCGGCAGCTGCAATGCGACTTGCACTGCTGCGGGCGTGACCTCGACGTGCGGGGACTCGATGATCTGCGACGAGACCGAGGCGTGCGACGACGGCAACGCGATGAGCGGCGACGGCTGCTCGAGCGCGTGCGAGATCGAGCCCCCGATGGACGCGGGGGTCCCCGACGCGGGCACCGACGCGGGCATGATGGATCTCGACGCCGGTACCGATGCCGGCGGTATTATCGAGACGGACGCAGGCACCGACGCGGGCGCGCTGGACACCGACGCGGGCGGGATGACGGGCAGCGACGGTGGGGCCGTGCCGGGCTTCGACGCGGGGATGGGCGGCAGCTCCGACGGCGGCTGCGCGTGCCGCGCGAGCCGGCCGGGCTCCTCGGCGCCGGGCGCGCTCCTCGCGGTCGCGGCGATCGCCGCGCTCGGGTGGCGCCGCCGCCGCTGATTGTTGAGAAGTGTGTGGCCCCGTTGCGACGCGCGCGGCGCGGCCACACCTAGTGCCGCCATGAACGATCTGGCGGGCCGCACGGTCCTCATCACCGGCGCGAACACGGGCATCGGGCGGACGACCGCCCTCGAGCTTGGCCGGAGGGGGGCGACGCTCTACCTCGCGTGCCGATCGGAGGTGAAGACGCGACCCGTCCTCGACGAGCTCCGCGCGGCCGGCAACGAGGACGTCCACTTCCTGCCGCTCGACCTCGAGGACCTCGCCTCGGTCCGCGCGTGCGCGGAGGCGTTCCTCGCGGAGGACCGGCCACTGCACGTGCTGATCAACAACGCGGGCCTCGCGGGGCACCGCGGCACGACCGCCGACGGCTACGAGAAGACCTTCGGAGTGAACCACCTCGGTCACTTTCTCCTCACCGAGCTCCTGCTCGAGCGCCTGAAGGCCTCGGCCCCCGCGCGGATCGTCGACGTCTCGAGCAAGGCGCACTACAAGGCGCGCCGCATCGACTGGGAGCGGCTGACCCGTCCGGTAGAGACGACCACGGGCCTGCGCGAGTACGAGGTGAGCAAGCTCTGCAACGTGCTCCACGCGAACGAGCTCGCGCGGCGGCTCGAGGGCACCGGGGTGACCACGTACTCGCTCCATCCCGGCGTGATCGCGTCGGACGTGTGGCGCAAGGTGCCCTGGCCGGTGCGGCCGCTGATGACCGTCTTCATGAAGTCGAACGAGGAGGGCGCTCGGACCACCCTCCACTGCGCGACCTCCGAGGCCGCGGGCCGCGAGAGCGGCCTCTTCTACTCGGACTCGCGCGCCGTGGATCCGAACCCCCTCGCGCACGACGTGGCCCTGCAGGACGAGCTCCGGCGCCGCAGCGAGGCGTGGGTCGCGCAGGTCACGACCGCGTCGGCCGCGGCCTGACGCGCTATCCTCGCGCGGTGCGCGCCTCCGCCGCCGTCGCCCTGCTCCTCGCCGCCGCGTGCGGGCCGCCTCGGATCGTGGCGCACCCGCCGCCCGGCTCGCTCGACTCGATCGCGTGGCTGGAGGGGTGGTGGCGCGCGGCGGAGGAAGGCCGCGTCACGGACGAGCTGTGGGTGCCGACCGGCGAGCGCACGTGGATGGGGCTGAACCGCACGACCGAGGCGGGCCGCACGACCCACCACGAGCTCCTCCGCATGGAGCTCCACGAGGACGGAGTGCGCTACGTCGCCGCCCCGGCGGGCCAGGCCACCACCGCGTTCGCCCTCGTCGCCGCGAGCGAGGCGGAGGCGCGCTTCGAAAACCCCGCGCACGACTTCCCCACGTGGATCCGATATGAACACTCGCAACGTTCGTTGACGGCCTCGATCGGCGGCGCGGGCTCCGACGAGCCGGCGGGGACCTGGCGCTTCGCGCGGCACGGCGACGCGCCGCCGCTCGTCGACTCGGCCGCGCGCGTCTGCCGCGACGGCGGCCGGCTCACGATCACCGTGCCGCCCTGCACGTGCGCGGCGGAGATCCTCTGCGCCGGCTTGCCGACCGAGGGCGGCCTCGACGTGCACGTCGCGGTCCTCGATCACGCGTGCGACGCGTGCACGGCGTCGACGGGCTCGTGCGAGCTCCCCGGCGGCCCGATCGTGCGCGTCGACGGCCGCCCCGTCGCGGCCGGCGAGGACGGCTGCCTCGCGACGCCGGTCCCGATCCTCGCGCTGATGCCGTGAGGCGAGCCTCAGCGGCGACCGTAGTCGCCCCACAGGCACTCGAGCCGCGTGGACCCGGGCGGGCAGTAGTAGCCGATCGGACAGACCTGGAACTCGAGGCCCTGCGTCCCGCACCGGACGAACTGCGCGGCGCCCGCCTCGCAGGTCCACTCCGAGAGGCTCGACCACACCCCACAGCCGCCGCCGCCGCCGCCGCCGTCGCCGCCGTCGCCGCCGTCGCCGCCGTCGCCGCACATCGCGGCGGAGATCGTGACGGGCCCACCGCACCCCTCGCCGGTCACGCCGCCCGCGCCGTCGTTCCCGAGCGGGACGCAGCGCCCGCACCACCCGCAGTAGGCGTCGCCGGTGCACGCGAGGCAGCTCCCGTGCGCCGCGCAGCGCGCGGTGGGATCGCCTCCGCCGTCGCCGCCATCGCCCCCCTCGCCGCCGTCGCCCCCATCGCCGCCGCCGTCGCCGATCCAGACGAGATCATCGCCCTCGGCCCACTCGAGGACCTGCGCGTGGAGCTCGTCGAGGAAGAGCGTCACGTCGCCGAACAGATCGGTCCCCGGCCCGATGAGGTAGGCGCTGTTGACGCTCAGCACCTCGCCGCTGGGCGAGAGCGTCGGACCGCCCGAGTCGCCCGGGCAGAGGTTCGTCGTCTCGTCGCCCCAGTCGTACTCGATGATCTGCTTCTCGAACGGACCCGACTGCGAGGCGCGCTCCTGGCACCCGTAGCCGTAGATCGCGACCCGCGTCCCGCGCGCGGGGTGCGCGGCCGCCGGCGGATCGGGCCGCGCGACGCTCGCGGGGACCGGCTCGGCGAGCTGGATGAGCGCGACGTCGCGCTCGCTCCCCTCGTAGTCCTGACCGAAGCTGACGTACTGCGCGATGGTGTACTCGTGCTCCTCGCCCTCGCGCGGCGCGAGGGTGAAGACCCCCTGCCGCCCCGGCCCGCCCGTCGAGTCGTAGCCCACGCAGTGCGCGGCGGTGATCACGGTGCGCGCGCTGCCGAAGAGCGTCGCCGTGCACGCGCCGCCGCCGATCTGGATCGAGCCGACCTCGGGGCGGTCGTAGGTGTAGCGACCGCCGAGCAGGGTGTGCTCGACGATCTCCTCGTCGCCGCCCACCGGGACCGCGCAGCCCGCGAGGGTCGTCACGGCCACCAACATCGTCGCGCACCGCGTGCTCATCGCAACGTGCACCGTGCAGCGTCCGTGCCCTCGCCCATGCTCGCCGCCTCCCACGCGGGGCGTCACCCCGCGAGGCACACGCGCGCGGCGCCGTGTCCTTCGACGTGAACACTCCGAGCGGTGCGTGACCGCGCGGGGCCGTGGCACGGTTCCTGGTGAAGCGCCCGGCGTGCGCGCCCTCTCCATCGCGTTCGCGGTCTTCGCCCTCGGTGGCTGTCGCTTCTGGCTCGACGGAGACGTGAACCCCCGGCCGCACGCGCCCGGGATCGCGCCGGCCGACGACGCGGGCGCGCCGCCGCCGGTTCCCCCCACGGAGCCCGACGACGCGGGCCCGGGTGCGGCGCCGAGCGACGCGGGCCCGGGCAGCGCGTGCGGCGACCTCGACTACCGCGGGCGGTGCGACGGATCGGTGGTGAGCTGGTGCGCGAGCGACGGAACCCTGCGCTCGCGCGACTGCGCCGAGCACGGGCTCGTGTGCGGCTGGCTCGACGACACGATCGGGAACTGGTGCCTGCCGCCAGCGGGCGGCTCCGACGCGGGCGCGCCGCCGAGCGACGCGGGCAGCCCCGGGATGGACGCGGGCGCGCCCCCGGTGCTCGACGCGGGGAGCGAGCCACCGCCCGCCATCGGCCCGCCGACGTGCCGCGACTGGCCGGAGCAGCAGACCCCCTCGGACGCGGCCTGGGGCAGCGCGCTCACCGACATCGTGCGCCACCTCCCGAGCTCGTACGGCTCGACCTACTACGACGCGGACCACGTCACCTACGGGCACGAGACGTCGCACGGGATCCACGCGCACATCCGCAACTACCTGAACGACACCGGTACGAACGCAAATGGTCTTTACGTCCCCGGCGGCCGCGCGTGCCTCGTGCGCGAGCCGGCCATGCGCAAGAGCGCGGTGGCCGCGTACATCCCGTCGAACCTGCGCTGGAGCCGGTACTCGCTCTACATCAGCGGCGCGAGCGACTGGGACGACACCCCGCTCTACGTGTGGGACGAGTGGAACGCCTACGTGAACGGGGCCGAGGTCGGCATCGAGCGCGCCACCACCGGGCGCTGGACGAGCGGCTGGCGCGGCACCGTCGACGGCGTGATCGAGTTCGTCGTGTACGGCGTCGCCGTCGGGATGGCCGCCGAGGCGGAGGAGCCAGGCTACTTCGCGCGCGAGCCGAACTTCCTCGCGTTCATGGCGTTCGAGCTCGAGCGCTCGATGACGCTCTTCCGTCAGGGCCAGACGATCGCGGTGATGGAGTGGGACGAGCAGGACGCGTACTACGAGCGCCTGCGCACCTCGAGCGAGGCCGCCGCGATGCGCGACTGGCTCCGCGGGCGCTTCGGCGCCGCGTGGACGATGCGGGTGATGGGCTTCTGAGCATCGTGCGAGGATCCGCCCCGTGTGGTTCCTCGGCGGCCTGTTCGCGAAGCGCTCGCTCCACGGGATCGCGCGCCCGACGAGGGTGCGCGTGCGCGGAACGATCGCCGGGGGGAGCGCGATCGAGAGCCCCGTCACGGGCCGGCGCGCCGCCGTCCTCGCATGGTTCTTCTCGCGCCGATACACGCAGTACGGCTCGAGCCAGCAGGGCGCGGCGGCGGTCGATCGCGACGCCCATCGCCTCCTCCACGCCGGGCTCCTCGCGCCGGAGTGGGTGCTCGTGGAGGTCGACGGCCAGCTCGTGCGCGCGGCGAGCGCGGCGCTCGAGGCGAGCATCGCGTCGAGTGAATGGGATGGCGAGATCCTCGATGAGCTGCCCGACTTCGCGCGCCACGTGCGCGTGCGGGTCAGCGATCCGAACCTGCGCTACGGCGAGCGCTGGCTCGCGGCGGGCGACACGGTGATCCTCTCCGCCACGGTGACGCCGATCGTCGAGCCCGCCGGGACGCCGTACCGCGAGAGCCAGCGCGAGCGCGCCCCGCGGGCGGACTTCGAGGCCGTCGGGCCGGTCACCCTCGAGGACACCATCGGGTCGGACCTCCGCGTCCGGCGTGGGTAGGGAGACCGGACCTTCCCGCGTGGGGCCCATCGACCTCTCGCGGGGCGACCCCGCCCCCCACACGCCGCGGGGTGCGCCCCTACCCACAGGGGGCCCATTCGTTGCACGATGGAGGGGCCATGCGACTTGCCCACGCTTGCTGCCTCGTCCTCGCGCTCGGCTGCGCGCCCACCTCGATCGGCCCGCGGCGCGACGGAGGCGGCGGGCCACCGCCCGGCACCGACGCGGGGACGAGCATGACGGGCGTGGACGCGGGAGGCCCCCCGCCGCCGCCTGTCGACGCGGGCTTCATGGAGTGCGCCGCGGAGACCACGACGGCGATGACCACGTTCCGTCCCGTCGACGTGATCTGGGTGATCGATCGCTCCGGCAGCATGCGCGGCGAGGCCGACGCGGTGCAGGCGAACATCAACCGCTTCGTGATGGACATCGAGGCCGCGCGGATCGACGTCCACGTCGTGATGATCAGCGCGATGGAGTTCGTGAACGTGCCGGGCCCCCTCGGGACCGACCCGGCGCGCTTCCTCTACGTCGAGGAGGACGTGCAGTCGAACGACGGGCTCAGCGCGCCGGTCGAGCGCTTCGACGCGTACCGCGACTTCCTGCGCGCGGACGCGCTGACGCACTTCGTGATCGTGACCGACGACGAGTCGGACCTGAGCGCGAGCGCCTTCCAGACGCAGATGACCTCGCTGCTCGGCCACTCGTTCACGCTCCACGCGATCGCGTCCCCGCCGGGCTCCACGCACTGCGACCCGGTCCTGTGCCTGATCCGCGAGGACGGGTGCCAGGGCCCCGACGACGAGGCGGCCGACAACGGCGATCAGTACTGGGCCGTCGCGACGGCGACCGGCGGGCAGATGCTCTCGATCTGCACGAGCGACTGGTCGGGCCTCTTCGCCACGCTCACCGCGGCCATCGCGGTGCGCACCGAGCTGCCCTGCCGCTACCTCCTGCCCCCGCCGCCCGACGGGATGTCGCTCGACCGGATGCGCGTCAACGTCGTGTACACGCCCTCGGGCGGAGCCGAACAGGTCATCCCGTTCGTGGGGAATTTCTCCGCGTGCGGCGCGGGCGGCGGCTGGTACTACGAGGACGACGACATCGTGGTGTGCCCCGCCACGTGCAGCGTCCTCACCGCCGACGAGAGCGGCGCCGTGTCGATCGCCCTCGGCTGCGCGACGGTGTTGATCTAGTCACGGTACGGCCCGAGCTCGTACTGCATCAGGAGCTGCCGCATGTACTTGGGGTGGAGGTCCGCCTCGGCCGCGGCCGCCGTCACGTCGCCGCCGTGCCGCGCGAGCAGGCGCGCGAGGTAGTCCTTCGCGAACGCGTCGACCCACGCGCGCTTGGCCTCCTTGAAGGTCCCGCTCGTCTCCTTCTCTGCGCGCACCATCTCGTCCGACACGATCCGCGGCGGGAGATCGCCGACCGTGATCGTGTCCGTGTCCCCGAGGCCGACCGCGCGCTCGATCGCGTGCTTCAGCTCGCGCACGTTGCCGGGCCACGGGTACGCGGTGAGCGCGCGCATCGCGAGCGGGCTCACGTGCTCGGTCTTGCGCCCGCCGTCCGGCGTCACGTTGAAGCGCGAGCTCCGCAGGAAGTGACGCACGAGGAGCGCCACGTCCTCTACGCGCTCGCGCAGAGGCGGCATCCGGATCGTCACCACCTCGAGCCGATACAAGAGGTCCTCTCGGAACGCGCCCTCCGCCGCCATCTTGGCGAGATCGCGGTGCGTGGCCGCCACCACCCGCACGTCGACGGGCACGTAGCCCTCGCCCCCGACCCGCTTGATCTCGTGGCGCTCGAGCACGCGGAGCAACTTTACTTGCAGATCGATGGGCAGCTCGCCGATCTCGTCGAGGAACACCGTCCCGCCGTCGCCTTGCTCGAAGGAGCCGACCTTGCGCTCGATCGCGCCCGTGAACGCGCCGCGCTCGTGCCCGAACAGCTCGCTCTCGATCAGCGTCGAGCTGATCGAGCCGCAGTCGACCACGATGAACGGCCCCTCGCGCCGGCGCGAGAGATCGTGGAGCGCGCGCGCCACGAGCTCCTTGCCGGTCCCGGTCTCGCCGAGGACCACGACGGTCGAGTCCACGGGCGCGATCCGCTGGACGAGCCCGAACGCCTCGCGCATCGCCGCGCTCGTCCCCACGAGCTCGCCGAGCTGCGCGCTGCGCGAGGGGGCGACCGTCTCGTCGCGCTCGCTCGTCTCGAACCGGAAGACCGCGGCCCCGATCGTCACGCGCATCCCGGGCGAGAGGAACGCCTCGCGGATCGGCACGTCGTTCACGAACGTGCCGTTCTTCGAGCCCTCGTCGTGGATCACGAAGCGCCCGCGCTCGAGGAAGATGCGGCAGTGCGCGCGGCTCACCGACGGATCCGCGACCACGAGATCGTTGTCGGGCGCGCTGCCGATGCGCACGAGCTCGCCGTCGAAGCGGTGGACGGAGGGCGGGTGCAGCCGGGTCAGCTGGATCGAGCGAACGCGCAGGCGCGTCGGCTCCCCTTCCGACCAGAGGAGCGCCGTGCTCGTGTAGGCCTCCGCCGCCTCGGTCATCGCCGCGGAGCGTACCGCATTGTCAGGGCCTCTTCCGCTTTGCCACACTGCGTCGCGGATGCTCGGTGCACACGCGCTCACCCTCGCCTGCGCCCTCGCCGCCGCGCTCCCCGCGCGCGCGCACGCGCAGGACGAGCCGCCGCCGGAGGACGCCGCCGTGCCGAGCACCGCCGCCGCCGCCGAGGCCTACGATCGCGGCTCCGCCTTCTATCTCAACGGCGACTTCGTGCGCGCGGCGCAGTGGTTCGAGACCGCGTACCGGCTCGCCCCCGCGGCGCCCGCCCTGATCCAGGCGCTGCGCGCGCAGGTCCGGACCGGCCACGTGATCCGCGCCGCGAACCTCGCGCTCCGGCTGCGCGGGCTCCACGGCGACGACGCCGACGCGCGCACCCTCGCCGAGGAGGTGATCCGCGACAACGAGTCGGACTTCGTGCGCCTCGAGCTGCGCGGGTGCGAGGGCTGCCAGCTCGAGATCGAGGGTCGCGTGTGGTCGTACTCCGCGGCCTTCCTCACGCCGCACACGGATCACGACGTGCTCGTGACCCAGGGCGAGCGACGCGAGCACCACACCGTGCGCGGCCTGCCCGGGCAGCATGTCGAGCTCGGGCCGCCGCGCGCCGGCGAGGGCCCGAGCGACGGCGCGAGCGAGGGCACGACCGCGTCCCCGCGCGCTCCGAGCAGCGCGGGGCTCTCGCCATGGTTCTTCGCCGTCGGCCTCGGCCTCACCGCGGTCTCCGGTGGGCTCTTGATCTGGTCGGGCGTGGACACCCTCGACGGTGTCGACGCGTTCGACGCGATGCCCACGCCCGAGGGGTTCGAGGAAGGCCAGGCCAAGGAGCTGCGCACCAACGTGCTCGTCGGGATCACCGCGGGGCTCGCGGTGGTGACGCTCCTGTTCGCGGCGCTCACCGACTGGGACGGCGAGCCCGCGCGCCCGACCGCGGGCGTCTTCTTCGACGGCCGCGCCGGGGGTGCGTGGCTACGCACGGCGTTCTGACCGAGGGCTGCGTTATCTTTGACCCGTGACCGCGGCTCCGTCGGCGGTCGAGCCCTCGCCCGACCCGTTCCACCTCACCGCGCGCGTGGCGCACGGCGGGATGGCCACGATCTACGCGGGCACGCGCGGCGGGGAGGCGGTCGCGGTGAAGCTCCTGCACCCGCACCTCGCGGAGGACCCGCACGTCCGCGGGATGTTCCTCCACGAGGCCCGGCTCGCCTCGCGGGTCCGCCACGAGAACGTGGTGCGCGTGCTCGGCCACGGGGAGCACCCGGTCCACGGCGCCTACATCCTGATGGAGCTCCTCGAGGGGGGCGATCTCGCGGGGCTCCTCAAGGCGGCCGCGCGCACGAGCGCGCGCGTGCCCGCCCCCGTCGTCGTGCGCCTCGTCCTCGATCTGTGCCGCGGCCTCGACGCCGCGCACGAGCTCACGGGCGACGACGGCGCGCCGCTCCGCCTCGTCCATCGCGACGTGTCTCCGCACAACCTCCTCGTCTGCACCGACGGGCGCGCGCGGCTCACCGACTTCGGGATCGCCAAGAGCGACGAGCGCTACACGATGACGCGGCCCGGGCAGCTCAAGGGCAAGCTCGCGTACATGGCGCCCGAGCAGCTCGCCCACGAGGACGGGCTCGACCGGCGCATCGACGTCTTCGCCGCGGGGATCGTGCTCTGGGAGGCGCTCGTCGGGCGGCGCCTCTTCAAGGGCGAGGACGAGATCTCCGTGATCAACAAGGTCCTGCTCGAGAAGGTGCCGCCCCCGTCCGTGCACGACCCGGCGCTGGCTCCGCTCGACGCCGTGGCGCTGAAGGCCCTCGCGCGCGAGCGCGACGAGCGCTTCCCGACGGCCCGCGCGTTCGCCGACGCCCTCGAGGACGCGGCCCGATCGATCGGGGGGCCGGCGAGGCGCGAGGTCGTGGGCGCGCTCGTCCGCGAGCTCCTGTCGGACGAGCTGCGCGACCGCGCGGCCAAGCTCGAGCGCGCGAGCCTCACGCCCTCGGGGATCCGCGAGGGCTCGGCCCGCGAGGTCACCCTCGCCGCGCCCGCGACGCGCCCCCGCTGGGCGTGGGCGCTCGCCGTCGCGCTGCTCCTCGCCGGCGCGGCCGGCCTCGGCGCCCTCGGGGCGTGGCTCGCCCGCGCTCCCGACCCCCCCCCTGCCGCGGCGCCAGCCGTCGCGTCGGTCCCCGAGCTGCCCGCGCCGGCCGCGCCGCGCGCCGCCGCGCCGCCGCCCGAGCCGCCCCGCGCACCCGCG
>JAYRVK010000930.1:0-2381 GCA_041918555.1 Sandaracinaceae bacterium | reverse complement strand
TCGGCCGCGGCGAGCGCGCCCGCGGGATCCCAGAGGTCGCTGAGCACGACCGCGAGGCCGCGTCCTCCGAGCAGGCCGCGCAGCCCGCGCGCGCGGTCCGAGAGGCGCGTCGGGCCCGCCGCGCGGAGCGGCGCCAGCGCCGTGCACAGCCGCGCGAGGCCGAGCGGGCCGCCGGGCCCCCGCAGCGCGAGCGCCGGCTCGCCCGCGGTCGCGAGCGCGACGCGATCCTCGGCGCCGACGGCGACCGCGGCGAGGCCCGCCGCCACGCGCGCCGCCTGCGCGAGCTTGCTCGGCGCGCCGTAGGCCATCGAGCCGCTCGCGTCGAGGAGGAGGCCGAGCGCGAGCGGGGCGTCGTCGGCGACCACGCGCACGAGGAGCCGCTCGAAGCGCGCGAACGCGGACCAGTCGATGCGGCGCACGTCGTCGCCGGGGACGTAGCCGCGCTTGTCGATCGCGTCGGTGCCGACCCCCACGCGGCGGGTCCTGCGCCGGCCGCGGCGGCGGGCCTCGGGGAGCCGGCGCGCGAGGAGCGAGAGCCGGGCGAGGCGCGCCGCCATGTCCGGCGCGAGCAGCCCCTCCTCCGCGTCGCGCACGCTCACTCCTCCACCGCGACCGACGCGAGCAAGGTCTTCACCACGTCGGCGGCGCGCACGCCGCGGGCCTCCGCCTCGAAGCCCAAGACCACGCGGTGCCCGAGCACCGCGGGCGCCACCGCCGCGACGTCGCCGGGGCCCACCGCCGCGCGGCCGTCCATCATCGCGCGGACGCGGCCGCACGACATCAGGGCTTGCACCGCGCGCGGGCCGGCGCCGTAGCGCACGCCGCTCGCCTCGTGCGACGCGAGGACGATCCGCGCCGCGTACCGCAGGACGTGTGGCGCGGCCGCGACGTGGCACGCCGTCTCGTGCACGCGCGAGAGCTCCGCGGGAGCGGTGACCGGCTCCGGCCGCGCCGGCTCGTGCGCGCGCGCGCCGATCCTCGTGAGCGACTCGAGGCTCGGCATCGAGAGATCGAGCTTCATCAGGAAGCGATCGAGCTGCGCCTCGGGGAGGGGGAACACGCCCTCCATCTCGATCGGGTTCTCGGTCGCGAGGACGAAGAACGGCGCGGGCAGCGGGCGCGGCCGTCCGTCGACCGAGACGGTGCGCTCGGCCATGGCCTCGAGGAGCGCCGACTGCGTCTTGGGCGTGGCGCGGTTGATCTCGTCGGCGAGCACGAGGTTCGCGAAGATCGGTCCTTCTCGATAGCGAAAGTCGCGTTGACCGTCCCCGCCCGTGACCACGAGGCTCGTCCCGAGCACGTCCGACGGCATGAGATCGGGCGTGAACTGGATCCGCGAGAACGACCCGTCGACCAGCGCGGCCAGCGTCCGCACGATCTGCGTCTTGCCGAGGCCCGGGGCGCCCTCGAGGAGCACGTGCCCGCCGGCGAGCAGGCAGGTGACGACGTGTGTCAACGTGTCTTCCTGACCATAGATGACCTCGGCGAGCCCGCCGTGCAGCGCCTCGGCGACGCGGCGGCCCTCCTCGAGCCGGCGCTCGAACGCCTCGGTGCTCATCATCGGGCCCGACTCGTCGGGGCGCGGGGGGCTCAGGGGCTCGGCTCGGCTCATCGGGGCTCCTCCTCTCGGTCCGCCTCGGGGCGGATGGACTCGAAGTAGCGGCGCACGGTGCGCCGCCGGGCGGCGGGGATGCGCTCGTCGGCGAGCGCCTCCTCCACCTGCACGCCGTAGCTCGGGTAGACCTCGCGGAGCTCCGCGGTCGGATCGCCGTTCCGGCCGAGGCCCTCGAGCACCGCGATGGCTCGCTCTCCGACGGCGTCGACGTGCGAGCGCGCGTGCGCGTCGCCCTGGGTCGGGAGCGCGCGCTCCGGCGCGCCCGTGCGGCGCGGTCCGCCGGGGCCGCGCGGATCCGTCGAGGGTCCCTGCGCGAGGCCGAGCGCGGTGAGGCGGTGGAGGATCGTGTCCGAGAGGCGGCGCCCTGCGCCCGCTCCCTCCTCGCCGCCCGGCGGGCCCTCTCCGTCGCCCTCCTCGCCGAGGAGCAGGCCGTCGGCCTCCTCGCCGTCGCGCCCCATCCGCGCGAGCTGGAGCGCGCGCTCCGCGGCGCCGGCCCGCTCTGCGAGCTCGGCTCGGCGCGCGAGCGCGAGCCGCGCCTCGGCGAGCCGCGCCTCCAGCTGCTCGAGCGAGCCCGCCGCGCGCTCCATGGCCTCGGCCGCGGCCGGGTGGTCGCCGGCCGCGAGCGCCTCCGCGGCGCGGCGCAGCGCGTCGGCCAGCGCGTCCTCTCCTCGCTGCTCGGCGCGGCGCGCGGCGCGCTCGAGCCGCTCGAGGGTGCGCGCGCGCTACTCTTCGCGCCGGGCGGCGTCGCTCGGGTCGTCGGTCTCTC
>JAYRVK010000929.1:0-3768 GCA_041918555.1 Sandaracinaceae bacterium | reverse complement strand
TCGGGGCTCGTCGGATCGACGGCGAGGAGGTGCACGTTGCGCTCCTCGTCGACGAGCGGGAGCTCGAAGCGCTCGAAGGTCTCGCCGCGGTCCGTCGAGCGCAGCACGAACGCCCGGCGCGCGGTGGTCGCCACGCCGCCGTCGGGGACGCCGCCGTCGTGCGCGATCGCCATCACGGGGATCGCGCCGCTCAGGTAGACGCGCGACGGATCGCTCGGCGCCACGAGCACGCGCTCGAGGAGGATCTCGTCGAAGGGCGCGCCCACGCGCGCGAACGTCCGGCCCTCGTCCTCGCTGCGGTACAGCTCGTCGGGCTCGGAGCCGCTCGTCGCGACCGCCCAGATGGTCCCCGGCGCGCCGGCCTCCGCGACGACGTCGATCACGAACTCGCCGTCGAGCGCCTCGGGGTGCTCGAAGACGCAGTGATCGGGCCGGCTGCGCGCGAGGCCGTCGAAGGTGCCGACGAGGATCGAGCGGTCGGGGGTCACCACGATCGGCGGATCCTCGCGGGTCGGGTCCGCGCCGGTCGCGGCGGCGCAGATCCAGCGCCACGTGTCGCCGCCGTCCTCGCTCACCACGAGCCCGAAGGTCGCCCGCGCCACGACGAGGTCCGGGTCGGTCGGGTGGAACGCGAGCTCGCCGAGGAACGGCGGGCGGCCGTGGGCGTGCGCCGCGGCCGGCGCGAGGAGCACGGCGAGGAGCGCGGCGAGGGTGCGCATGCCCGCGAACGGTAGCGCAAGCGCGCGCGCCGGGCGCGTCAGTGGATCAGGCGCTTCACGATCGCGCGGCCGCGCGCCTCGTCGAGGGCCTCCTCGGCGAGATCCTCGAGCGCGCCGCGCACCTCCGGCTCGTCGGTCACGTCGGCGGCGACGCGGATCTTCGCGCGCCCCCCCGGCACCTCGCGCAGCGCGATCGCGGCGGCGATCCGGTGCTCGGGCGGGGCCGCGGGGTTCCGGATCAGCTGCGCGAGCCGCTCCGGCTCGACGGCCGCGTCACGGTAGCGGGCGGTCTGGGTCCCGCCGAGCAGGCGCTCGAGGAGCTCCTCCTCGCTCGCCGCGCCGCCGAGCACGCTCAGCGCGGCGCCCGCCTCCTCCCCGCGCTCGACCATCGCGGCGCCCTCCTCGATGAGCGCGTGCACGAGCCGCGCGCGCACCTGGGCCATCCCGCTCAGCACCGGCAGCTTCGATCCGTCCTCGAGGGTCACGTACACCGCGTTGCCCATGCCCTGCACCACCGTCACGACGCCGGCGACCTCGCGGTACGGCACGTACCGCTTCCGGAAGCGCCCCTCGATCGTGAAGCCGTCGGCCCCGAACCGGACCCGCCGGCGGCCGCGCGCGACGACGAACGCGATCCCCGCGCCGAGCGGCAGCGCGGGCAGGAGCCACGGCGTCGTCCCCGCGATCAGCCCCGCGAACGCGAGGGGCACGAAGCTCCCGACGACCTTGCGCAGGAGCCGGCTGACGTGGCCTCCGCTCGTCAGCGTCCAGCTCCGCGAGCGATCGGCGGCCGCGCGGATCCGCGCGCCGAACGCCGCGGCCTCCTCGGGGTCCTGGAAGACCAGCCGCAGCTCGTCGCCCCCGTGCGTGATGACCTCGAGCTCCTCGCTCGTGATCGACCACGCCGTGGCGAGGTCGCGGTTCGGGATCGAGTGCCCTCCGAGGTGGAGGCCGTGCTCGTCGAGCCTCGCCTCGCTCGGGCCCCAGCGCTGTGCGCCCGCGAAGTACGAGGCGGCGAGCGACGCGATCATCACGAGCGGCGTCATGAACACCGCGAGCTCGAGGCCGAGCACCAGCCCGAGCACCCGCAGGTCGGTGGGGAGCCACCCTCCGATGACGCCGAGCGCGACGAAGGGCAGGGCGAGCGTCCACGCGTGCTTGCCGCACCACGCGAGCGCTCTCTCCTTCACCCGCTCGGCGCGCCAGAGCTTCGAGGACGTCAGCGGCGGCGGCGGATCCCCGGAGCCCATGGATCGAGCACCTCGCTCCACACCTCGCGCGTCCGGTTCCGCTCGGACGGGCTCGCGAAGGGATCGACCACCTCGCTCCAGAGGAGCGCGCGCCGGCCGCGCGAGGGCGGCGGCTCCTCCGCGAACGGGTCCACGAGCTCGTCGCGCAGCGCGAGGATGATGTCGTCGTCCCACGCGCCCGAGGTGCCCTGCGGGCGGCCCGGGCGGGCCTCGGGCGCGGGCTCGGCCGCGGCGCGGGGCGCGCCGTCGATCACCGTGACCACGCTCGCCGAGAGCGCGGCGAGGCGGCCGCGGAGCTCGCTCGGGCGGTCGACGCGGTCGGTGATCCACGCCACCTGGCCGCCGGCCTCGTAGCGCAGCACCCAGCGGTTCGGGCGCTGGTACGCGATGCTCAGGCGGCCGCGCGCGAGCGGGGCCCGCTCGTCGGTCATCCGGATCACCTCGCGGCGCGTCGCCGAGGCGATCGCGGTCACGAGGCGCGGCTGGTTGAGCGGCGAGTCGCCCGCCTCGACGACCAGCACGAGGAGGTCGTCCTGCGCCCCCGCGACGGTGGGTCCCAGGGTCGTGGCGACGAGGAGGCCGAGCGCGAACACCCGCTGCACGCCCGGACGATAGCAGACGAAGCGGGGACGCGCGCCCGCGTGGTAAGCGATCGGGAGCCGCATGCCCACGCGCCGCGAAGCCCTCGACGCCCGCTGGCCGGAGCACGCCCCGTTCGGCCCCGCGGAGGCGCTCCCGCCCTTCGAGCTGTGGCCGGGGCGCGGGGCGAGCGCCCTCGTCGCGAGCGCGGGCCGGCTGCGGGCGTGGCGCGACGGCTGGAGCCGCGCCGAGGGCTCGCCGCTCCGACCCGAGGTCCTCGCGGTGTTCGACGACGCAATTCTACTTGCACCGGTCGGCGCACCGTCCGACCCGCGCCCGGCGCTCCGCGCGCTCCCGGGGCGCGTCGAGCGCGTGGAGGGGACGCGGCGCGCGCTCCTCGCGTCGCTCGCGCCCGAGGCCCGGCGCGCGCTCTCGCGGCTCGGCCTGCCGCGCGGCGCCGTCGATCGCTGGGCGAACGCCGAGGTCGCCTTCGACGTCGAGGCGATCGCGCCGGCGCCGGGGGGGATCGCGGCGCCGTTCTGGCGCGCCTCGGGCGAGCGCGTCGTCGCGCTCCGCATGGACCGCGTGCGCCCGAACGGGTGGAGGATCACCGAGCTCGCGGCGCTCGGCGACGACGGGGAGGGCGAGGCCTTCGCGCTCGCGCGCGCCGCGCTCGCGCTGGGCGAGGCGGTGCGCGCGGGGGATCCCGGGCTCGCGCGGGACGCGCTCGCGCCCTTGGTGACCGCGCGCCCCGAGCCCGCGGTGGTGCAGGTGTGGATCGACGGGCCGCCCGCGATCGCCGGGCTCTGGGAGCCGGCCGGGGCGAGCGTGTCGCCGCGCCGCGCGCGCTGGCTCCTCGCGCACCTCGACGGGCTCGCGGTCGCGGGCGGGACGATCCGCGTGCGCGTCGAGCCGCCGCTCCCCGCGGGCCGGCGCGCGCCTCGCCGCGAGCCGCGCGCGGTGCGGCAGCGGCGCCTGTTCTCGCGGTGGAGCGAGGGGATCCAGGTCGACGACGAGGGCCTCGTCGGGCTCACCCCCGAGCGCCTCGCGCTCGCGATCGCGGCCCGCGCGCACGGCGTCGTGATCGACGGGACCTGCGGGGTCGGCGGGCTGGCGCGCGCGCTCGCGTGGACCCCGGGGGTGCGCCGCGTGATGGCGGTCGATCGCGCCGCGGCGCGCCCCGCCGGGGGGCGGCCCCACCCGGCCCGCGACGGCGGGGC
>JAYRVK010000928.1:0-4467 GCA_041918555.1 Sandaracinaceae bacterium | reverse complement strand
GGGCCGGAGGTGCCGCCGGATCGCAGCGTTCCACTGCTCGACGGTGAGCGCCGCCCACGCCGCGCGCAGGCGCTCGAGGTACGACGTCTCGACCCCGTGGAACGCGTCGTCCATCGCGAAGCCGAGCCGGCGCGAGCCGGTCTGGAGGTAGAGCGCGAAGTACCGATCGGCGAAGCCGCGCACGCGGTCCAGATCCGCAGCCGTCAATCCGTCTTGCACCATGCGGCGGAGCTCGCGCACCGCGAAGCGGATCGCGAAGTGCGCGGTCTCCGGCCGCAGCGGCCGGAGCCAGATCGAGAAGTACTGCTGGCGCCGCGCATCGTTCGGGACCGGGAAGCGCGACCAGCCCTCCTGGGTGAAGTGCTCGGCGTACGCGTAGTCGCCGTAGTTGAGGCCGCGCTCGCCGCGGATCGCCTGCATCAGGCGGCCGACGAACTGCCGGTGCTGCCCGAGCCACGCCGCCGCGAGGACGAGCGCCGGGTAGTCCTCGTGCTCGCGCGTCACCTCGATCGGGAAGCCCATCGACACCGCGGTCGACTGCGCGGACGGCTTGTGGACGATGAGCACGCGCGGGGCCTCCGGGATCGCGGGCGCGGGCAGCCGGCGCCGCCCCACGCACGCGTCCGAGGTGAGCCGCGCCACGTCGCGCTCGATGCGCTCCGCGAGCCCCTCGGGGAAGTCGCCGGCGAGCCCGATCGTGGCCCGGCCCGCGCAGAACACGCGCGCCCGGTGCGCGCGCGCGTCGTCGGCGCGCAGCCGCGCGAGCCCCGCCTCGGTGCCGAGCGCGGGGTGCGCGAACGGGTGGCCCTCGTAGAGCAGGCCCTGGAGCGCCTCCTTGCCGAGCTCCTCGTCGTCGGCGCCGCGCAGATCCACGGTCAGCGCGGTGGTCACCTGCTGCCGGATCCGCGCGAAGTCCTCGTCGGTCATCCGCGGCTCGAGGAGCACGTCGCGGAAGAGCTCGTAGAACGCCTCCGCGTGATCGCGGTGCACGGTCCCCACGAACACCGTCTGATCCCGCGAGACGTGCGAGCCGATCGACGCCGCCATCGGGTAGAGCCGCGCGCTGAGCTGCGCGAACGTGAGCTCGCCGGCCCCGCCCTCCGCCATCGTCCGCGCGGTGAGCATGGTGAGCCCCTCGCGCCCCGGCTCGTCCTCCGCGGAGCCCGCGTCGAACGCCACGCGGATCGCCACCACGGGCGACGCGCTGCGCTGGACCACGAGCCGCGGCCCGTCGCGGAGCGCCTCGCGCTCGATCGGCGGCGCCACGATCTCCGTCCGCGCCTCCTCGGGCATCCGCGGGTACTCTCGCGGCGCCGGGGGTGAGCCGCCGCAGGCGACCGCGAGGAGGGCCATCATGTATCGTGCAATCTTCATTGCGCCTGCACCTGCCGCAAGGTGACCACGAACCGGCGGCCCTCGGTGAGGTAGTCGCGCGCCACGCGCGCCACGTCCTCGGCGGTGACCTGCGCGAGCCCCGCGAGGAACGCCTCGAGCGAGCCCAGCTCGCCGCTCGCGCCGATGAACGTCGCGACGAGGTCCGCCACGTCCGAGGGCGTCTCCACGTCGGTGAGCATCGCGTAGCGCACGTGGCTCTTCACCGCGTCGAGGCGCGCGGCGTCGACCTCGCCCCGGCCGAACGCGTCCATGGTCGCCTGGAGCTCCGCGATGAACGGATCGAACGGCTCGCCCTCGCGGAGCGTCGCGTGCGTGACGAAGAGGTGCGGGTCCACCGTGATGTCCGTGTCCCAGCTCCCGAGCTCCACCGCGCGCTGCTCGTCGACCACGAGGCGCTGATAGAAGGGGCTCGGCTCCCCGAGCGCGAGCCCGTGCACCACCCGCAAGGCCGCGCTCGTCCGGAGCGCCGCGCGCCGCTGCGCCGCGGTCCGCCCCGACACGAACGCGGGCTGCCGCCACGCCACGAAGAGCCGCGGCGCCGCCTCGGCGGGCCACTCGAGGTCCCGCCGCGCGCCCGCGGTCGGCTCGGGCTCGACCGGGATCCGCGCCTGATGCCGCCGCCCGCGCCACGCCCCGTAGCGCGCGCGCACCGCCCGCATCAGCGCGTCGTGATCCACGTCGCCCGCGACGATCACCGTGCAGTTGTCGGGCGTGTAGTAGCGGGCGAAGAACGCCCGCGAGTACTCCACCTCCTCGGGCATGCGCGTGATGTCCGCGAGGTAGCCGAGCGTGGTGTGCCCGTAGGTGTGCCGGCTGAACGCGATCTCGCTGAGCGTCTGCCACATCCGCAGGAACGGGCTCGCGGCGTTCATGTCGTACTCGCCGCGCACCGCGCCCGTCTCGGTCCGGTACGCCGCCTCCGTGTACGACAGGTGCTGGAAGCGATCGGCCTCGAGCTCGACCACCCGCTCGAGCGCGGAGCTCGGCCCCGTCACCGTGTACACCGTCACGTCCTGCGTCGTGTACGCGTTGTTGTCGGCGCCGAAGCTCTGGATGGTCTCCTCGTAGCGGTCCTGCGGGTACGCCTCGGTCCCGCGGAACATCATGTGCTCGAAGAGGTGCGCGTAGCCGCTGTGCCCGGGCTCGACCTCGTCGCGCGCCCCGACGCGCACGAGCGTGTAGTACGCGAGGATCCCCGGGCTGTCGGTGCGCACGCTGATCACCGTGAGCCCGTTGGGGAGCCGCTCGATCCGCGGCAGGCTCGGCAGCGCGCCCTGCGCGGCGGCGGGCGAGACGGCGAGGAGGATCGCAAGAATCATTGCGGTACGGAGGGTCACGGGGGGACCATACCCCAGCGCGGGCGAGGGCGGGCGCCGAAGCCGGCCGGCTCGCGAGTAGCATCCAATAGCGCGATCCATGTTCGCTCCCCTTCGCCGCCACCCCGAGCGCTGGCTGTTCACCGGCCTGGTCGCGCTGCTGCTCGCGCCGGTGATCGCGCAGGGGCTCGACCGCCCGATCGCGAGCCTCCTCGGCGATCGGCCGAACGGCGTGTCGATCACCGCGTGCGCGCTCGCGGTCGCGCTCGCCGGCTGGCTGGTCCTCGCCGCGCGGGAGCCGGCTCGGCCGCCCGTCGCGCTGGCCACGACGGGTCTCGTCGCCATCGCGCTCGCGCTCGCCCTCGGCATGAGCCCCGCCGGGCTCATCACGCTCGCGGTCGTCGCGGGCGGCGGCGTCGCCCTCACCCGCCGGCTCCCCGCCGCGCTCCCTCCCGCGATCGACGGCCTCGCGACGCGCCACCGCCTCCTGACGATCGCCTACGGCCTCGTCGCCGTGCTCTCGATCGTCCAGGTGGCGCGCGTCAGCGTGTTCATGGCCGACCCCGCGCGCACCGACGCGCAGATCGTCCCGGGGCTCCGGTTCCTCGAGACGCACTGCTGCCTCACCGCCTACGTGCGGGCGAACGAGCTGGCGCACGAGCACATGGACAACCTCTACCTCGCGGAGCGCTGGCCCTCGATCGACGACCCCGAGCTCCGACCCGAGACCGCGTTCTCCCCCTTCGACCTCGACGAGTTCTTTTACCCGCCCGCGTTTCTCCTGGTCGCGGAGATCCTCGCGCCGTGGCGCGGCGACTTCCTCGCGCAGCGCGCCGCGTGGTTCGGCATCAACGGCCTCTTGCTGGCGCTCGCGTTCTTCTGGACCGCGCGCGCGCTGGGGGGGCCCGAGTGGCATCGACCGCTGCTCGTCGGCCCGCTCTTCTTCGGCAGCCTCCCGGTGCTCTCGATCCTCCAGATCGGGAACGCGCAGGCCGTCGTCGTCGTCGGCGCCGTGCTCGCGATGCTGGCCTTCGAGACCGAGCGACCGGCGCTCGGCGGCTTCGCGCTGGCGCTCGCGACGCTCGCCAAGATCTCCCCGGGAATCCTCGGCGTGGTCTTGATCTCGGAGGGGCGGTGGCGCGCCGTGGCGTGGACCGCCGGCTTCGGCGTGCTCCTCGGGATCGCCACCCTGCTCGCGTACGGCCCCGGTCCGATCGAGTCCTTCGCGACGTACATGCTGCCGCGGCTCGACTCCGGCGAGGCGTTCTCGCCGATGCTCCACCATCCCGAGAGCATCGCGGTCAACCTCGCGCCGGGGGGGACGCCGTTCCGGCTCGCGCTCCTCGGCGTCGACGTCGGCGATCCGTGGCCGCTCGCGCGGAGGATCAACCAGGTCGTCACGCTCGTCGTCCTCGTGCTCGCGATCGTGATGGGCCGGCGCCAGCGCCTGCGCGGCGCGCAGCCGCGGGGCCCTCGCGCGCTGGCGTGGCTCGCCCTTTTGTTCCTCGCTTCGCTCCGGAGCCCCTTCGCCCCCGGCTACGTCCTGTTCGCGTTCGCCTGGGCGATCACGCTCTTGACCGCCGAGGTCCGAACGAAGCGGGGCGGCGTGGTGTTGCTCGCGCTGTTCGCGCTCTCGACGGTCCTCCCGCCGCTCCCGACCGAAGCGCTCGCGGTCTACGCGATGGTCACCCCGCTGCTCGCGATCGCGGTCTCGCTGTGGCTCATCCTCCGCCGCGCCCCGGACCACCCGCCGGGC
>JAYRVK010000927.1:0-2556 GCA_041918555.1 Sandaracinaceae bacterium | reverse complement strand
GTGGAGCGCGCTCAGCCGCTCGAGGTCCGTCTCCCCCGGCTCGGCGCGCACGACCCGCGTCCGCCACTGCGTCCCGTCGCCGATGCTCAAGATCAGCGCGGTCGGGGTCGCGTAGCAGTCGACCTCGAGGGCCAGCGCTCGCGCGAGCCGGTTGAGGGCCTCCTCGAGCCGCTGCGCGGGCAGCCCGAACGACAGGAGCGCTCGCCCGACCGCGAGGAGGAGGTCCAGCGCGCCCGCGAGATCCGGCGTGCGGGGATCGTCCGTCGCGTCGGCGCGCACCACGCGGTCGAGCGACGAGTCGGCCTGCGCGTCGCGCAGCTCCGAGGTCACGCGATCGAGGAACGAGCCCACGCCGCTCCGTACCGCCGGCGCGCGCCTCGCGCCAGCGACGTCACGCCGTGACGCCGAGCGGCGTACCCTGCGCGAAGTGGCGGGAGCGGGCGTCAGGGAAGCTCGACCCGGCCGGGGCCGACGTGCGGCGCCTCGGCGAGAGCGCCGGGCCGCGCGGCCCCCCAGCACACGAGGGATCCGTCGCTGCGCAGGCAGCCGCCGCCGTTGCCCACCTCGAGCTCCTCGACCGGTCCACGAGAGCGGAGCGAGGGCGGGGCGAGACCCGCCCAGCGGTACTCGTAGACCGTTCCGTCGGACGTGAGGACGCCGCAGTCCGGATGCGACCCACAGCGGACCGCCCGCACGTCGTCACGGTGCATCGCGACCTCGCCGACGACCGAGCGCAGCCGGCCGTCGCGCGTCACGACGACGACCGCGCCTCCGGCCACCGCAACGTCCGTCGCGCCCGCTACGCCCGGCACCGCGCTCGCGACGAGCGCCGGTGCGGCCATGTCCCAGTGGACGACCCGACCCTGCTTGTCGATCGCGGCGCCGACCTCCAGGCGCTCGATCCCGCGCAGCGGCTCGCCCGCCTCGTCGTGCACCACGCGCGGCGTGCATCCGTCGAGCCCGTCGGGCGGATCCCGCCGGCTCCACGATTCGATCCGCCCCCAGCACGCCACGCGACCGTCGGTCAGCCGCGCGCACCCGGCGCCCCCGCGGGCGGCGATCCGATCGGCGGGGCCGGGCAGAGCGACCTGCGTCGCTGGCCCGCAGCCCCTCCATCGGGCGGAGTGACTCCGCGGTTTCGCGAGAATCCGCGCGCGCTCAGAGCTGCCCGGGGGCCACCGCGAAGGTGTCGCACTGCCGCGGGTCACCCGCGGCGAACCCGCGCCGGAACCAGCGGATGCGCTGCTCGCTCGAGCCGTGCGTGAACCGCGCGCGGTCGCGGTGGCCGAGCGCGTCGTCGCCGATCGCGTGCGCCGCGCCGACCGCCTCGGCGAGATCTTCGTCGGTGATCTCGAGGCTCGCCCGCGCGGTGTGGCCCCACACCCCGGCGAGGCAGTCCGCCTGGAGCTCGACGCGCACGGAGGTCTGCTCCTCGCTCTCGCCGGGCCGGCGCACGCGCATCGCGCCGATGAGGTTCTGCACGTGGTGCCCGACCTCGTGCGCGATGACGTACGCCTGCGCGAAGTCGCCCGGTGCGCGGAGCTCGCGCTCCATCACCGCGTAGAAGCTCGGGTCGATGTAGAGCTTGCGATCCGCGGGGCAATAGAAGGGCCCCGTGTCGGAGCTCGCGCTGCCGCACCCGCCGGTGTCGACCGAGCGCCCGAAGATGACGAGGGTCGGCAGCGGGTACTCGGAGGGGGGCGTCGCGCCGCCGTACACGGGCAAGACGCCTTGCTGGAACTCCGCGCGCCACACGTCCTCGGTGCTCGCGAGCACCACCCGCGAGAAGTCGCAGGCCGCGCCGTTCTCGGGGGACGCCGCGCACACGCTCTCGCCCGCGGCCGCGCTCTCCCCGGGCACGCCGCCGAAGAGCGCGCCGAAGACCGCCTGCTTGATGCCGTCGGGCGCGAGGAAGTACACGCCGACGAGGCCGACGATCAGCACGAGCGTCCCCTTGGGGCCGATGCGGCGCATCAGCCCGAACAAGGCGGACGCGGGCACGCCGCCCGCGCGGCCCCCCGAGCCCACGCCTCGATCCTCGAACCGATCCGAGCGGCGGTGATTGTCGGTGCGCATCGTCGTCTCCGAGCCCCTTGTCCCCGAGAATCGCGGACGGGGCAAGCTCTGGGCGCAGGCGGACCCGCCGGCGCGGATCGTGGCCTCGATCGCCGCAGGCAGCTCGTCGGCGATCTCGCGCGTCCCCACGAAAGACGCGATCGCCGAGGATCGCGACCGGGATCCCGCGGCGGCCCGGGGGGGACGCCGCGCGCGTCCTCGAAGGCGACGAGCATCGCGTAGGCGTCGCGGTCGTCGATGTCGCGCTCCCGCACCTCGAGCCGCGCCCCGAACCGGGCTCGGATCACCGGGAGCACGTCGCGCTTCACCTCGGCGGAGTGGGCGCACCACGTCGCGGTGAACGGCGCGACGCGCGCGACGGGCGGATCGTCCGTGGCGAGGCGGACTCGCACGAGGTGGAGGTGCGCCCCGACGGCTCGCTCGCAAGCTCAGCGCGGCGCGAGCCGTACGAGCCGTGCGGCGAGGGTCGAGCCGTCCCGC
>JAYRVK010000926.1:0-4043 GCA_041918555.1 Sandaracinaceae bacterium | reverse complement strand
CAGAGCGCTCCCGCGACGACCGCGAGGAGCAGCCCTGCGGGCGCCCGCGCGGAGGTGGCGCTGCGGCAGCCGCAACCCCCGCCGGTCGACCCGCCGCCGCCCGCGTCGACGGGCGCCGCACCTCCGTCTCCGCCGGTGGCCGCGTCCCTCCTCGGCACCGCCGCGTCCACGGCGGGAGTCCCGGAGTCCTGCGCCGGAGCGCCCGAGTCCGACTCCGTTCCGCCCCCATCCGTCCCGCTGCCCGCGTCGTCGCCCGGCGCGCCGCCGTCCGTGCCCGCGTCCGACGGGGGGGGACCCGCGTCGACCCCGGCGTCCGCCACCGGCGTCCCGGGGACGCACACGCGCCGCGTCTCGCACGCCGTGTCGAAGTCCGCGCACGTGCGCCCGGCGCCGCAGGCCGACGCGACGTGGTCGTAGCGCGTCGCGGTCGGCAGCCCGCAGCCGCGTCCGCTGCAGCAGTGCTCGCGCACGCAGAGGTCCCGCGGCCGGCACACCTGCCCCGCCCCGCAGTCGGCGTCCCCGGTGCACTCGGCGATCTCGCACGTCGGCGGGCCGTGGCAGAACCCGACCACCGTCGAGCCCTCGGGGCACATGTCCGGCGGGGTCGCGATGACGTCGGCCGACGCCGGCGCCGCCGCGAGGACTCCGAGGAGCAGCGCGGCTCCGGGCCGGATCACGACCGCCTCCGCAGGCCCACGACCGCCGCGCCGAGCGCGGCGAGCCACGACCATCCACCGGTCGCGCGGCCGCGCACGCGGCACCCGCAGCCGCCGTCGGTCCCGCCGCCACCGCCGCCGTCCGTCCGGGCGCTCGCGTCCATCGCGCCCCCGCCCGCGTCGCTCCCGCTGCCTGCGTCCATCGGGACCGGGCCCGCGTCGCCCGAGCCTCCCGCGTCGGTCTCCGCGCCGCCGGCGTCACCCGCCCCCGCGTCGCGCTCCGCGCCCGCGTCGCGCTCCGCGCCCGCGTCGCGCTCCGCGCCGCCGTCGGTGCCCGCGTCCGCCGCACCTCCGTCCACGCCCGCGTCGATCCCGGCGGCCGGCACGCAGACGCGGCGCGCCTCGCACGTCTCACCGAAGCCGGTGCACGTGCGGCCCGCGCCGCACGGCCCCGCCACGTGATCGTAGGTGGTCGGAGGCGAGCCGCAGTCGATCGCGCAGCACATCCCGCTGCAGCAGTGCTCGACGACACACAGATCGCGGCGCTGGCAGACCTGTCCCGCCGCACAGTCCCCGTCGTTCGTGCAGGGATCGATCTGGCAGGTCGAGGGACCATGGCAGAACCCCACCGCGGTGGAGCCCTCGGGGCAGCGCGTGGGCGGGGGCCCGACCGCGTCCGCGAGGGCGGTCGAGGACGCCGAGGTGGCGAGGAAGAGCGTGAGGAAGCCAAGTCGGAGGCGGCTCATGGAGCGGAGCCTGCCACCGGCCCTGGCCCCCGCGCTACTCCTCGCCGTCGTCGCTCGGCTCCGCGCCGCGCGCCTCGGCCTCGCGCTCGGCGGCCTCCGCCGCCTCGATCGCCGCGACGGTCGCCGCGTCGGGGAGCTCCGAGTCCATCGGCAGGACGTCGTCCTCACCCTCGTCTTCCTCGGTGAGCGGCTCGACGTCGACCACCCGCTCGCCCTCCGCGACGCGGATCACGCGCACGCCCTGGGTGTTCCGCCCCGCCTCGCGGATCGGATCGACGTGGGTGCGGATGATCTGCCCGCCGTTCGTCACGACCATGATCTGATCGGCCGGCCGCACCAGCCGCAGCTTCACGAGCGGCCCGTTCCGCTCGCTCGTGACCATCGCGATGATGCCCAGGCCGCCGCGGCTCTGCTTGCGCCACTCGGTGATCGGGGTCCGCTTGCCGTAGCCGTTCGCGCTCACCGCGAGGACCTGCTGATCGTCGCCCTCGACCACGTCGAGCCCGATCACGAAGTCGTCCTGCCGCAGCTCGATGCCGCGCACTCCGCGCGTGTCGCGCCCCATGGGCCGCACGTCGGAGACCGGGAACCGGATGCTCATCCCGCTCGCGGTGCCGATGAGCACCTCGTCGGTCTCGCGCACGAGCCGCGCCGCGAGGAGCTGGTCGCCCTCCTCGATCTGGACCGCGATCAGGCCGGAGGCGCGGATGTTCGAGTACGCCTTGAGCTCCGTGCGCTTCACCTTGCCGAGCCTCGAGCACGTGAGGAGGAACCGGCCGTCCTCCTCGAGATCGTGCAGCGCGAGGATCGACGCGAGGCTCTCGTCGGCCGCCTCGAGCCCGATGAAGTTGTTGACGTGGCGCCCGCGCGAGGCGCGCGAGCCCATCGGGATCTCGTACACGCGCTTGAGGTAGCAGCGGCCCGCGTCCGTCAGGAAGAGGATGTGGTCGTGCGCGTGGGCCACGAACATCCAGCGCACGAAGTCCTCCTCGCTGAGCTTCGCGGCCTTCTTGCCCTTCCCACCGCGCGCCTGCGCCTGGTACTCGGTGAGCGGCACGCGCTTGAGGTAGCCGCCGCGCGTGATCACCACGACCATCGGCTCGTTGGCGATGAGGTCGACGATGTCGATGTCGCCCTCGGCCTTGACGATCTCGGTCCGACGCGGATCCGCGTAGCGCTCGCGGATCTCCTGCAGCTCCGCGACGATCACCTCGAGGAGCCGCGTCTCGGACCCGAGGATCGCGCGCAGCTCCGCGATGAGCTCGCAGATCTCGCCGTACTCCACGGCGAGCTTCTCGCGCTCGAGCCCGGTGAGCCGCGACAAGCGCATCTCGAGGATCGCGCGGGCTTGGGGATCGCTCAGGAAGTAGTCCCCGCGCGCGCGCGCCATGGCCAGCTCGTCCTCGGGCCGCCCCGCGCGGCGCACGAAGTCCTCGAGCCCGTGCAAGGGAAGTTGCATCAGGCGCTCGCGCGCCTCGTCGGGGTCCTTCGAGGCCCGGATCGTCGAGACGACGAGGTCGACCTCGGTGACCGCCATCCCGAGGCCCTCGACGATCTCCTGCCGCTCGAGCGCCTTGCGCAGCCGGTAGCGGGTGCGCCGGGTGACGACCTCGCGGCGATGCCAGATGAAGTGCGAGAGCGCGTCCTTGAGGCTGAGGACCTTCGGCTGACCGTTGACGATCGCCAGGCAGTTGACCCCGAACGTGCTCTGCAAGGCGGTTTGCTGATACAGATGGTTCAGGACGATCTCGCCGTGCGCGTCCCGCTTGAGC
Organism: Sandaracinaceae bacterium; assembly: GCA_041918555.1. Taxonomy (GTDB): domain Bacteria; phylum Myxococcota_A; class Polyangia; order Polyangiales; family Sandaracinaceae; genus JACKEC01. The sequence continues at coordinate 869 of JAYRVK010000926.1, read as the reverse complement.
TCGATCACGATCCGCATGCCGTCGCGATCACTCTCGTCGCGCAGATCGCTGATCCCCTCGAGCTTCTTCTCGCGGACGAGCTGCGCGATCTTCTTGAGCAGCTCCGCCTTGTTCACCTGGTAGGGGATCTCGGTGACGACGATCTGCTCGCGCTCGCTCTTGCCGGGCATCTCCTCGATCGCGGCGCGCGCGCGCATCACGACCCGACCGCGCCCGGTGTGGTAGGCGGCGCGGATCCCGCTCGTCCCGTAGATGAAGCCCGCGGTCGGGAAGTCCGGGCCCTTCACGCCCAGGCGCCCGGTCTCCGGGTCGTCGAGCATGAGCTCGTCGACGCCGAGGTCGGGGTCCGCGATGAGCCGGATCGCCGCGTCGACGATCTCGGCCAGGTTGTGCGGCGGGATGTTGGTCGCCATCCCGACCGCGATCCCCGACGAGCCGTTCACCAAGAGGTTCGGGATCCGGCTCGGGAGGACGCTCGGCTCCTGCTCGGAGTCGTCGAAGTTCGGCTCGAAGTCGACGGTCTCCTCGTCGATGTCCGCGAGCAGCTCGGAGGCCACCCGCGACATGCGGACCTCCGTGTACCGCATGGCCGCGGGGGGGTCGCCGTCGACCGAGCCGAAGTTGCCCTGCCCGTCGACGAGCAGGTAGCGCAGGGAGAAGTCCTGGGCCATGCGCACGATGGTGTCGTAGACGGCCGTGTCGCCATGCGGGTGGTACTTGCCGATGACATCACCGACGATACGCGCCGACTTCTTGTAGGGCTTGTTCCAGTCGTTCGACAGCTCGTGCATGGCGAAGAGGACGCGCCGATGCACCGGCTTGAGACCATCGCGGGCGTCCGGCAGGGCCCGCCCGACAATGACGCTCAT
>JAYRVK010000925.1:0-3002 GCA_041918555.1 Sandaracinaceae bacterium | reverse complement strand
GTACTTGCCCACGTCGTGGAGGTACGCGGCCGCCACCAGCGCGTCGCGCTGCGCCTCGTCGAGCCCCGCGCGATCCGCGACCAGGCGGCAGAGGCGCGCGACCTGACCGCTGTGCCCGCGGAGCTGACCGCGCTCCTGCTCGATCAGCGACACGAACACGTTGAGGGTCTCGAGGTAGTCGTGCGACCGGATCCCGGCCTTGCGCGCGCGCGGCGTGGGCGAGGTCGGCGAGGACGTGAGGACGATGTCGTCGGCGGGGATGATCCCGTCCGCGAGCAGGAGGCCGTCGCCGCGAATGGTGCCGCCGGGCGGAGTCCTCGACGGCGGCGCGACGGGTGGGCTCGGCGGCTGGCTGCGCGCGCGCGACGAGTCGTCGGCCGGGCCCATGAGGGCGTTGAACGGATCGGCGAACTCGCCGGTCTGCGGCTCGGCCGGCGCCCGCTTGGTCTTGGGGGGCGGCGCGGCGGGGCCCAGCACGTCGCTCGCGAAGTCCATCGCGTTGTACTCGGGGACCTCGATCTCCTGGTTCAGCAGCGCGTCGAAGGCCTTCGGGTTGCCGCCGTAGAACCGCTCGATCGCCGCGGCGATCGCGGACGGCCGCGCGACGTAGGACTTCACGTTGCGCACGCCGCTGACCGACGCGACCTGTCGCTCCGCGTCGTCCTCCCCGGGCGCCGCGCACACGATCGAGAGCGTCTGCCCGTTCGGCTCGAAGACGATCGGGAAGATCTGGAGCCGCTCCGCCAGCTTCTGCGGGACGAGCTCGAGGGCGCGGCGCGCGATCTTCGACTTCGCGAGGCGCTCCGTCGTCACGAAGCGCGTCTCGTAGCGCTCGGCGAGGAGCTTCAGGAGGTCCGCCTCGCTCAGCGCGCCGATCTCGAGGACGGCCTCCTCGACGCGGCGCTGCGTGCGCATCGCGTGGTGCAGCGCGCCCTCGTACTGCGAGGGGCTCAGGGCTCCTTCGTCCCGCAGCCAGCGGAGGACGTGGGCACCCCGAGGCTGTTTTCCTCCGAGCGAGCGGGGGCCGCCTTGCACGCCGTGGAGTCTAGTACATCCGCCGCGAGGGCGGTCACGCGTCCGCGTCGAGCCACGCGAGCGCGAGCCAGCCGAGCGCGGCGGCCGCGGCGACGACGAGCGCGAGCACCAGGCGGCGACGGGTCGCCGTCGACGCCGTGGTCGCGTGTCGTTCGGCCCGCAGGCCCGGCCCCACGATCGCGCCGATCGCGAACGCCGCGGTGACCGTGGCGACCACGATGGAGAGCACCGCGCCGTCGTCCTGCGCCTCTCCCCAGCGCGCCGCGCGCGTCGTGCGGTCCGTCCACACCGGGGCGACGCCGACGATCGCGAAGCCGCCGAGGCCCGCGAGGGCGAGGAGGACGCGCCGCATCCACCGCCGCGCCGCGGGCTCCGCGACGGGCTCGCGCGTCCCGCTCGGCTGCCACGTCGAGGGCTTGCGCTCCTCGGCGCGCGCGCACGCCCGCGCCGCGATGGCCGCGTACGCGAGGAGCGACGCCGCGCCGAGCACCACGGTGAGCGGATCGAAGACCTCGCGCTCCACGAGCTCGGGGCTCGCCACGATCGCGAGGCCGAGCGCGGGCGGATAGAGCCCGAGCAGCGCGATGCGCGAGAGCGCGGTGCGCTCGCCGAGCGCCGCGAGCCCCGCGGCGAGCACCGCGATCGCGGCGACCGCGGCGATCCAGGCCCATGCGCCGGCCTCGGGCAGGTGGAGGGTGGGGACGAGGAACACCACCCCCCAGGCGTTCAGCCCGAGCAGGCCGACCCGTGCCCGTTCGGTCCCGGTTACACGCGCGGATCGCGCGTCGATCGGGGCTATGGGGGCGGGCGGGGGCATGCGATAGACTACCGCGCGTGAAGCTGTGTCCGCAGTGCGGGATGGGGAACGAGCCGGAGGCCCGCTTCTGTTCGCACTGTGGCGCCGGCATGGACGAAGCGCGACCGGATCCGCTGATCGGGCGCACCGTCGGCGGCGCCTACTTGCTGCAGGAGCTGATCGGCGTCGGCGGCATGGGGCGCGTCTACCGCGCGGAGCAGTCCCTGCTCGGGCGCACCGTCGCGATCAAGGTCATCCACCCGCACCTCCTCGGGGACGACCAGACCGTCGCGCGCTTCTACAACGAGGCGCGCGCGGCGAGCCGCCTGAACCACCCGGACAGCGTCTCGATCATCGACTTCGGGCGGACCGAGGACGGGATCCTCTACCTCGTGATGGAGCACCTGTCCGGCAAGGACCTGGCGCACGTCATCGCGGAGGAGGGGCCGCTCCCCTTCGCGAGGATCACGGCGATCCTGCGCCACGTGCTCAGCGCGCTCGGCGAAGCGCACGTGCTCGGCGTGGTGCACCGCGACCTCAAGCCGGAGAACATCATCTGCCGCAAGGCGCGCCGCGGCGCCGAGCAGATCAAGGTCGTCGACTTCGGTCTCGCGCACATCGTGGGCCCGGGGGGCACGTCGATCACCACGCCGGGCCTCGTGTGCGGCACCCCCGACTACATGTCGCCCGAGCAGGGCAAGGGCGAGAGCGTCGACGGGCGCGGCGACCTCTACTCGGTCGCCGTGATGCTCTACGAGATGCTGACGGACCGGCTGCCCTTCGAGGACGAGACGCCGACCAAGGTCGTGTTCCGGCACATCAACGATCCGATCCCGGACCCGCGCCGCATCGCACCGCATCGCAACATCCCGGACGACCTCGCGGCGATCTGCCTGAAGGGTCTCGCGAAGAGCGCCGGCGAGCGGTACCAGACCGCCGACGAGATGTACGAGGCGCTGACGCGCGCCGAGGAGGCGCTCCACAGCGCGCGCTCGCGCACGATCCAGATCTGCCCGAGCTGCCAGACTCGGAATCCGTCCGACCAGCGCTTCTGCGGCACGTGCGGTGCGCGGCTCTCGTCGGCCGAGATCACGCTGCCGCCCGGCCTGCGCCCCACCGAGCCGCCGCCGCGCAGCCCCTCGCTCGTCCCCGGCCCGATGCTCTCACCGCT
>JAYRVK010000924.1:0-1569 GCA_041918555.1 Sandaracinaceae bacterium | reverse complement strand
GACGCGTGCGCTGGTGATCGAGAGCCCGCAAGTCGTCTTGAAGGCGCGCGCCGAGGCGGCTCGCGAGGGGGACGCGGGCAAGACACCCGTCGCTCACCTGCTCGATGACCTGCGGGTGATCGCCGCGGTGAGTCACCGGTCCGCGGGTCGGATCCGTCGTGGCGCGCTCGACGACGCGAGCGAGGACGAGCGCAAGCGCGTCCGCATCGCGTATGACGAGGCCCGCGCCGAGCTCACGACGCTGGGCAAGCGCTTGGACGCGGAGCTCGCGGATGCTCGATGAGGCGACGCGCGCGACGATCCTGCGCCTGAAGAAGAAGGGGCTGGGGACGCGCAAGATCGCCAAAGCGCTCGGCGTCTCGAGAGGCGCCGTGCTCGACGTGCTCGCCGATGGTCGCGTCGAGATCCCTGCGCTCGAGCGGGGGGCGAAGCCGGACGCCTATCGCGACGAGATCCTCGCGCTCTATGCGTCATGCAAGGGCAACCTCGTGCGCGTCCACGAGGAGCTCACGAGGGACGGCGCGGACTTCAGCTACCCGGCCCTGACCGCCTTCTGTCGGCGGCACGGGATCGGGCACGAGCCCCGTCCTCCCGCCGGCCAGTACGTCTTCGCTCCGGGCAAGGAGATGCAGCACGACACCTCGCCGCACGCGGCGCTCGTCGGCGGACATCGCCGCGCCTTCCACACGGCGTCGCTGGTCCTGTGCTTCTCGCGGATGATCTTCATCCAGTGCTACCCCCGCTTCCGGCGCTTCGAGTGCAGGGTCTTCCTCACCGACGCGCTGAGCTACCTCGAGGGGGCGTGCGCCCAGTGCATGGTCGACAACACGTCGGTCATCCGGCTCTCGGGGACGGGGGCCGACATGGTCCCGGTGCCGGAGATGGTCGCCTTCGGCGAGCGCTTCGACTTCGTCTTCCGCGCACACGAGGCCGGGGACGCGGACCGCTCGGGTCGGGTGGAGCGCCCCTTCCACTTCATCGAGAACAACTTCCTCGCGGGCCGCGAGTTCGCCGACTGGCCCGACCTCAACGCGCAGGCGCTCGAGTGGTGCGACAAGGTCAACGCCAAGTCGCGGCGGCACCTGCATGCGAGCCCGCGCGAGCTCTTCGCGATGGAGCGCGTCTCGATGAAGCCGCTGCCCGTCTACGTGCCCGAGGTCTACGCGCTGCACCATCGCATCGTCGACAGCGAGGGCTACGTCAACGTCGGGCGCAATCGCTACAGCGCGCCCTACACCCTCATCGCGCGCCGCGTCGAGGTCCGCGAGACCAAGGATCGGATCGAGGTCTTCGACGGCCCTCGGCGGGTCGCGGTGCATCCGAAGGTCTTCGAGCCGACCGATGCGCGGGTCACGGACCTCGCGCACCGTCCGCCTCGTCACGAGGGCGTCTTCGCCCGGCGCGCCGTGAGCGCCGAGCAGACGCGCATCGCCGAGCGCATGCCCGAGGCGGTGCCCTACGTCGCGCTGCTCAAGTCGAAGAAGCGCAGCGTCACGCGCTCGCTCCGGTGGCTGCTGCGCATGATCGACGAGTACCCGCGCGAGGCCGTCGCCGCCGCGATCGCCGAGG
>JAYRVK010000923.1:0-2523 GCA_041918555.1 Sandaracinaceae bacterium | reverse complement strand
TGGTGCGCACCTCGCTCTCGATCGCGGTGCGCGTCCCGGTGCCCGCGCCCGACGACGATCTGCGGCTCATCAACCTGCGCGCCGCGGCCGAGGTGTTCGGCGCGCTGCGCCAGGTGTTCACCGACGAGAGCATCCTCTGGTACGGCGAGGGCCTGATCCGGCGGCGCCTCGGCGAGCCCGACGAGACCGTGGCGATCGCGGAGGAGGGCGTGTCGCGCTGGCCGAGCGACTGGCGGCTGCGCACGGGGCTCCTCAACGCGTACCGCGACGCGGGCCGCCCCGACGAGGCGCTCGAGCAGGCGCGCGAGGCGCTCGCGATCACGCCGGGCGACTACTCGCCGCTCCACGACGCGGCGTGGGCGCTCGTCGATCAGATCCGCTTCGCGGACGCGGCGGTGGTGTTCGAGGAGATCGTCGCGAACGACCCGGACTACCCGGGCGCGCGCGCGTGCCTCCACTACATGCGCTGGAAGGCCAACGGCGACGAGGCCGAGCGCAACGCGCTCATCGATCTGCGCGACCGCGACTGGTGGGACGAGCAGGCGCGCGGCTTCGCCGACGAGGCGGATCCCGCGATCGCATACGTCAACGTGCTGCCCGGGCCGGGCGACGCGACGCTCGCGGCCGCGCGGCACCTCGCGAACGAGCTCGGGCACGTGATCCGGTGCTGCGGGGTGGGAGGGCACGTCGGCCTCTCGATCGGCTCGCAGCACCTCGAGTCGCCGAGCGTCGAGATCGCGTTCGACCTCGCGATGAAGAGCATGGGCGCGAACGGCTCGCTCGCGATCCAGGTCGAGGAGATCCAGCAGCCCGACCCCCGGCTCGACAAGGCGCAGCTCTCGACGCCGGTGTGGCGCCTCGAGGGGGATCGCACCGTGAAGGTCCACCCCGCGGGCGATCCGGCGGCGCAGTCCGCGATCGCGTCGATCGCGCGGCAGACCTTCCGGCGCGAGGCGTGGGACGCGGCCGCGAAGGAGGTCGCGGATCGCTTCGGCGCGCAGGGCTACCACGCGCTCCTCTCGGTGCTCACGAACCCGCCGGTGCCGGGGCCCGACGATCCGTACGATCCGTTCCTGTGGACGTGGCGCTGCCAGGTCGCGACGGCGCTCGTGCTCTCGCACCTCGGGCCGTGGCAGACCGGGAGCGCGCGGGCCGCGCTCTACTCGATGGTGTACGGGCCGAGCGACTGGGTGACCGCGGCCGCGATCCTCGCGTTCGGCTGGCGCGCGGCCGAGGATCCGGCGGTGCGACAGGAGGCCGAGCCGATCTTCGGCTGGCTGCGCACCCTGATCCCGGAGAAGGGCTTCACGTCGTGGGAGATCGTGCTCGCGGAGATCTGGCTCGGGCTGGGCCTCCACGACGAGGCGCGCCGCTTCGACCTCGAGTCGTGGATCGAGCGCTACTTCGACACGCTGCCGACGAAGAACGTCGTCCGGCCGCCGGAGCGCAAGTACGCGGGGATGACGCTCGAGGAGTACGCGCGCGCGAGCCTGGAGGGCCAGGTGATCCCCGAGTGGCAGGAGGCGCTCAACGCGAGCCCGGATCTGCACGAGCAGTTCCTCGACGTGCAGCGCCGCCTCGAGCTCGAGGGGATGGGCGTCAGCAAGGACGAGCTGGCCGCGCTCGATCAGATCCACGACGGCGAGATGGACATGCACCTGCGCATGGCGCAGGCGCAGGAGGCGCGGAACACGCTGACGGACGGCGAGGATCCCGACCCGCTGGTGTTCCCCGGCCAGCAGGTGGCGCGGCTCAGCGACTACGTCGCGATCCTGCGCGACATGCAGCGCGGCGACATGAACGGCGCGCTCGCGCGCTACGGGCTCGACATGAGCGCGTACACGAAGGTCGCGACCGCGTGGGGCGCGAAGATGGCGGCGGACCCGAGGCTCACGGAGAAGTTCCACCGCATGCTGGCGCCGTAGCGAGCTTCACCGGAAGCTGCCGCGCACCGCGACGGTGCCGCCGCCGAGGCCGATCAGCGCCTCGTCGCCCAGGCCCACGCGGCCCGCGGCGTGGATCGTGACGGGCGCGAGGTCGAGCGCGACGCCCGCGCCGATCCCGGCCGCGACGCGATCCGCGCCGTCCTCGCGGCCCATCGCGAGATCGATCTCGAGGCCGGCGGAGAGCGGGCCCGCGATCCACACGTCGAAGCCGTACGCCGAGGCCCAGAGCGCGCCGCCGTCGCCGACCAGATCGAAGATCGCGGCCTGCCGCGTGCGGACCGCGAGGCGGTCGTCGTCGAGGAAGCGCAGCGAGAGGTCGGCGGCGATGGTCATGCGGCCCCGATCGAGGCCGTCGGCGCCCGCGGTCGGGGTCCACACGCCGGCCTCGACGGCGAGGCCGATCATGCCCTCGCTGTACACGCGGCTCGACGCCGCGAAGTACACGTCGCGCGAGCCGCGGTTCGCCGTGCGGCTCGCCGCGCTCACGTGGTCGAGGGGCACCGCGGCGTCGTGGCGGAGGTAGTCGTCGAAGAGCGCGGCGCGCGCGCCGCCGGTCACGCGGAGCTGCGCGTCGCCG
>JAYRVK010000922.1:0-3231 GCA_041918555.1 Sandaracinaceae bacterium | reverse complement strand
GCGCGGCGACCAGGGCGAGGAAGAGACCGAAGACGATCACGGCGAAAGCTCGCGTGTATACCACCTCGGAGGCGCGACGGCCCCGTCGGTCTCACCAGGGCTGGTCGAAGAACAGCTGCCAGAGGATCAGGAGGACCACCGGCAGGATGAACACCAGCAAGAGGTAGTTCGCGGAGCCCTTCGCCGCCGTCGGCGGCGACGACTCTTCTCCGCGCGGCGCGCGGATCGGAGCAGGACGGGGACGGCGCGCTGCGCGGGATGCGCGCGCGCCGGGTCCCCCTAGCGCTGGCGCGAGGGCACCCACGCCGTCGTGCGGCCGCCGATCTCGACGTGCTCGATCCGCTCGCCGCGCGCGGTCCGCGCGTCGGGATCCTTGCCCCAGCGGTGGTGGAAGAGCCACGTGCGCGGGAACGCGTCCTTGTCCGCGTCCGCGCGCACCGCGGTCTCGATCACGTGGCGGAGCTTCGCGCGCAGCCGCGCGATCTCGGCGGCGCCGAGCGACTCGACGCGCCGGCGCGGATCGAGCCCGGCCTGGTAGAGCACCTCGTCGGCGATCCAATTCCCGACGCCCGCCGAGAAGCTCTGATCGAGGAGGAGCGCCTTGAGCACGGCCCTCTTGCGCCGCGCGAGCCGCGTCGCGAAGTCGGCGGGCGACGGAAGATCCGTGAGCGGGTCGAAGCCGAGCCGCGCGATCGGCGGCTCGTCGCGCGGCGCGTCGCGGAAGAGCACGCGGCCGAAGCGGCGGGCGTCGGTGAACGCGAGCTCGCCTCCGTCGTCGAGCGCGAGCACGAGCTTGGTGAAGCGCGGCGGCCACGCCCGATCCACCTCGCGCGGGCTCGACGAGAGGCGCAGCGGCTCATCGCCGCGCGAGCGCACCGTGCCCGTCATCCCGAGGTGGAGGATCGGGTGCGGCCCCTCGTCGAGCGAGAGCCAGAGGTACTTCCCGCGCCGGTGCGCCCCGAGCACCCGGCGACCCGTCAGGCAGGCGGCGACCCACCGCGGGGCGCGGCCCTCGAACACGATCGGGTCGTCGGCCACCTCGGCGCCGACGACGGTGCGACCGACCGCGAGCCGCGCGAGGATCCCGCGCGTGTGCTCGGCCTCGGGGAGCTCAGGCACCCGGCACCTCGAGCACGATCTTCCCGCGCGCGCGCCGCGTCTCGAGGTGCTCGTGCGCCGCGGCGACCTCCTCGATCGGGTAGACCCTATCGACCACGCAACGGAGCTTGCCCTCGTCGATCCACTGCGCGAGCCGCGCGAGATCGCGGCCGCGGCTCCGCACGAGCACGAGGTGCGCCTCGAGCCCCGGCACCACCCGCGAAGCGAGGTCGCGCAGGACCGTGTCGGCCCGCGGGATCGTCGTGACGTGGCGGCCGCCCGGCGCGAGGAGCGGGCGCGCCGCCTCGAAGGGCGCGGTCCCGAACACGTCGAAGATCACGTCGAATCGCCGCCCCGACCGCGCGACGAGCGGCGCCTCGTCGTACGGCAGCACCTCGTCGGCGCCGAGCTCGCGCACGAAGGCCTCGTTGCGCGGGCTCGACACCGCGCACACGCGCGCGCCGAGGATCTTGGCGAGCTGGATCGCGAACACCCCGACGCCGCCGGAAGCCCCGTTGATCGCGACGGTCTCGCCGGGGCGCAGGCGCGCGCGATCGCGCAGGGCCTGGAGCGCGGTCATCCCCGCGAGCGGCACCGACGCGGCCTCCGCGAGCGAGGCGGTCCGCGGTGCGAGCGCGAGCTCGTCCGCGCCGATGATCGCGAGCTCCGCGCAGGCCCCTTTGCCCATCCCGCCGATCATCCCGAAGACCGCCTCGCCGGCACGGAACGCGCGCACCCGCGGGCCGAGCGCGTCGACGATCCCCGCGAGATCCTGCCCGGAGCCCTGGGGGAACCCGCGCACGAGCGGCCCGAGCTTCCCGCGGCGTGTCAACACGTCTTTCGGGTTCAACGCGCACGCGGCCACGCGCACCCGGACCTCTCCGCGCCGCGGCACGGGATCGGGCGCGTCCTCCCAGCGCAGCACCTCGGCCGCGGGCCCGAACGAATGAAAGCGGACGGCCTTCACGGGCCGCATTGGAGCACATCCGCGGGGGGCTGCGCGCGCCGTCAGCGCGCCTCCGTCAGCTCCCCGCCGGTGACCGTCCACGCGTAGTGGTCGCGCTCGCGCGTGAGCTCGAGCGGCACGACGCGCACGACCTCGTCCTCGCGGCCCTCGTGCCACACCAGCACGAGCTCCGCCTGCATCGCCGTGTTCGAGCCCGCGTCCGCGCGACGCACCTCGAGGCGGTAGCCCCCGTCGTCGGCCTCGGGCACATCGAAGGCCTCGAGCCCGAACTCGGGCGCGATCTCCTCGGGCCGCGCGAGCGTGCCGCCCGGGTGCGCGGCCCAGAGCCCGATCTGCGCGTCCGGGTGCGACCACACGAGCGTCGCGCGCAGATCGCCCGCGACGCCGAGCACGCCGCTCCGGCGCACACGACGGTCGAGCGCGGCGAGGCGCGCCTCGTCGCCGGCCTCGCGCGCGGCGAGCCGCAGCTTCGCGAGGCGCACCGACGTCCAGAGCTGCGCGACCCGCGCGATCCCCTGCTCGGCGCCGGGCTGCGCGGTCTCCATCAGGCGCTGCTCGAGCCGCAGCGCCTCGTCCACGCGGCCGGTGCCCGCAGCGGCCTGCGCCAGGAGCAGGAGCGCGGTCGGATCGTCGGGCCGGATCGACGCGAGCGTCTGGTACTGCCGGTACGCGTCCTCGAACCAGCCGTGCGCGCGGTAGAGATCGCCGAGGCGCCGACGAGCGAGCTCGTCGAGCGGCGCGAACTCGACGATCTCCGAAAAGACCCGGCGCGCCTCCTCCTCGAGCCCCATCCGCAGGAACATCTCGCCGACCGCGGTGCGCACGCCCGCGTCGCTCCGCGGGTCCGCGCGCCGCGCGTGGGCGAGACGCCGCGCCTCGGCCGCGTGCTCGCCGCGCTCGAGCGCCTCGAGCAGGCGCAGCTTCAGGTCGAAGCTGTCGGGGTACTGCATCGCGAGGCGCCGCAGCGCGCGCAGCCGCGCCGCGTCGTTGCCCGCGCGCTCGAGGATCTGCTCGACGAGCTCCCAGTCTGGATCGTTGCCGAGCCCGAACGCGCCGCGCACCGCGCGCAGGTCCTGGGGCGAGCGCACGCGGCGAAGGATGGCCGAGCGCAAGAACCCGCGCGCCGAGCCGCTCGAGAAGAGGTGATAGACCGCGATCATCGGCTC
>JAYRVK010000921.1:0-11683 GCA_041918555.1 Sandaracinaceae bacterium | reverse complement strand
TCCGGATCGGGCGGCGGGTCGTCGAGGTCGACGTAGAACGGGTTCGCGCGCGCGCGCTCGTACTCGAGCCGCTCCGAGAGCGTGTCGCGGATCGCCTCGAGGTCCTCGCGGGACGCGTAGAGGTGCCCGTGCTCCTCGACGAAGCGCTCGAAGTCCTGGACGTTCCAGTCGACGGCGACGACCTTCTGGTCCTCCATCGCCTCGATCCGCGGGACGAGGTCGCGCGTGAAGCGCCGCGCCGCCCCCAGGTCGGACTCGGACTCGACGGTGACGAGGAGCGCCTGCTGGCCGCCGAATCGCGCGCTGATCTCGTCGTAGTCCCGCACGCTCTGCGCGGAGCGCGGGAGCATCGCGGTGAAGTCGCTGTTCAGGGTGAGCCCGTCGGTGATCCCGAAGACGCCCTGCACGAGGCCGAGCCCGAGCGTGGCGAGCAGGAGCCAGACCACGATGAACGGGCCGGGTCGCGCGAGCTGCCAGCGCGCCAGCGTGTCGGGGAGGTGCTTCCGCATCAGGCGCTCGCCGGCTGCTCCTCGAGCCCGCCCGCCGGCTTCCAGAGCGCGCCGACCCCGAGGCTCAGGCCCGCGAGCGAGAACTGGACGACGCGGTGGATGAGCGCGATCGAGATCATCTGGGCCGCCGCGTCGTGCAGCCCGAGCGCCGGGGCGAAGGACCCGCTGAGGCGGTACGCCGTCTCGGTGATCCCGGCTTGGTTCGGGACCATGTCCCCGAGCCCCGCGCCCACGAGGTGGATCGCCTGCGCGACGAGCGCGTTGCCGACGGTCAGCGTCCCGCCGACCGCGAGGAGGATCACGCCGTACTGCGCGGCCTGGGAGAGCCGGCCGATCCCCGCCGCGATCACGGGACCGACCGGGGCGCGGGGCATCTCGCGCAGCGACGCGTCGAAGCTCGCGCCGTGCGTCGCGAGCGCGGAGATCCGCTGCCCGAGCCAGCCCCCGAGGCGCGCGAAGCGCGCGCCGAAGAGGAGGACGGCGCCGATCAGCCCGGTGACGATCCCGTTCCCGAGGACGAGGAGCGCGAGCACCGAGGTCGGGCTCGAGGCGAGCGCGACCGCGACGTAGCAGGGGATCGAGATCAGCGTGTTGCCGAAGAGCGTGACGCCCTGGAGGAGCGCGGCGCCCGCCGCGGCGCGCGCGCCGCCGACGTAGGGCGCGAGGTTCGCCGCGCGCATCACCTCGCCGCCCGCCCGCCCGGCAGGCAGCAAGATCATGATCCCGTACGCCATCATCGCCGAGCGCAGCCACACCGACGCGGGCACGCGCTGGGAGTGGTCGCCGTACATGAGGCGCAGCGAGACCACGTCCATCCCGACGAAGCCGATCTCGCCCAGGACCACGAAGGGAAGGAACACCGCCGCGGAAACCAACGTGTGCCACACCAGCTCGGGCCCCGCGTCGTAGACGAGGTAGACCACCGCGCCGACGCCGAGCGCGAGCAGGAGCCAGCGCCCGATCGCCTTGAGGCGATCCCAACGGCTCGGGGGCTCGGGCTCGGTCGGCTCGGTCATTCGTCCGGGGACCCTTGCGAACGGCGGGCCAGGGCGGCGCTCAGCTCGCCGCGGACGCCACCTCGACCAACCGATGACGCTGCCCCCACACCTTCCGGAACGCCTCGGCGTAGCGGTCGACCACCTCCGCGCTCTGCGCGATCAGCGGCCGGGTCTGGGAGAACAGCACGATCGACGAGTCCAGGAGCGCCCGCGTTCTCGGGAAGTTGGTGGACGCGTAGCTCGCGCGCAACGCGTCGGTGGAGCCCGCCGCGGTGAACGGCCAGCCGCGCCCGAAGCCCTCGAGCTTGGTGACGAGCGGGTGCTCGGGGAGCGAGTGGTCCTGCCAGAGCACCGCGTTCGCGCCCTCCGCGCTGAGCGCGCGGATCAGCGCGTCGCGCAGCGCGCGGGCGGGAAGATCGATGCCCGCCTCCCGTGCATCGAAGCGCACACGGAACTTGTGGAACACGCTCGTCCGATCGTCGGGGACGTGCGGCGGGCGGATGCCGGGGAGCGTCGAGAGCGCCTCCGAGAGCCGCCGCGCGTTGGCCTGCGACGCGGCCGTCCGCTCGGGGAGCTTCGCGAGCTGAGCGCGCGCGAACGCGGCCATCATCTCGTTGCCGCGGAACATGTGCCCGGGGAACAGGCTCACGTGGGGGCGCCCGCCGTCGAGCGCGCGCGTGACGTCGTAGGCGTCGCGGCCGGCGAGCGGGATGTCCTGGCCGAAGTTTCGGACCTGGTTCGCCCGCTCCATCAGTGCGTCGTCGTCGGTCGTGAAGACGCCGCCCTCCCCGGCCGAGAGGTTCTTGCTCGACTGGAGCGAGAAGCCCGCGGCCGCGCCGATCGAGCCGACCGGGCGCTTCTTGTAGGTGGCGAGGTGCGCCTGCGCCGCGTCCTCGATCACCGCGAGCCGATGGCGCGCAGCGATCGCGAGCAGCTCGTCCAGGTCGGCGGGGCAGCCGTGGACGTGGACCGGCATGATGGCGCGGGTGCGCTCGCCGATCGCGGCCTCGACGAGCGCGGGATCCAGGTTGCCGGTGTCCTCGCGCACGTCGACGAAGCGCGGGATCCCGCCCTGCGCCAGCACCGCCAGGGCGGTCGCCACGAAGCTGTACGACGGGACGATCACCTCGTCGCCGGCCTCCACCCCGAGCGCCGCGACCGCCACCTGCAGCGCGCTCGTCCCCGAGTGCGTCAACAAGGCGTGCTTGGTCCCGACGTGCGCGGCGAGCTCGCGCTCGAAGGCGCGGGCCTCGGGCGCGTCGCCGCCGCTCAGCACGCCTCGATCGAGGACGCGCATCACGGCGGCGCGCTCTTCGTCGCCGACCTGGGGCCACGTGCGGTGATCCGCCGTCCCGAGGACGGGGGTCCCGCCGAAGATCGCGAGCTCCTCAGCCGACATCGGCGAGCCTCCGGGCCTACTTGTCCGCGTGCTTCTTCGACCAGTCGAGGAGCAGAGCCTCTTGCTCGAACAGGTTGTGCTGCGCCTGCTCGCCGGGCGAGGTGTAGGGGCTCTTGAAGTAGATCGAGAGCTGGCGCTGGATGCCCTTCTCGCCCTTGCGCTTGGCCACGTCGAGGAGGCGGACCAGATCGATCACGAGCGGCGCGGCGAGGACCGAGTCCTGGCAGAGGAAGTTGATCTTCATCTGCATCGGGACGCCCCCGAAGCCGATCATGTCGATGTTGTCCCACGCCTCCTTCGCGTCGCCGCGGGGCTTGTAGTAGTGGATGTGGACCTGGTGGTTCTCGACGCGGTAGCCGACGATGCTGTCGAGCACCGCGGCCTTGCTGAGGACCTTGGTCTTGTTGCTGCTCGGCGAGTCGAGGACGAGGCCGTCGTTGTTGCCGAGGAAGTTCACCGAGTACCAGCCCTCGACCTTGATGTTCCGCACCTTGAACATCGCGGCGAGCGCCGTCTTGAGCAGCGTCTGGCCGGTCTTGCCGTCCATGCCCGCGTACGGGTTGCCGAGCTCGTTCGCCATCGCCTCGAGGGCGGGCACGTTCGTGAGGCTCGGCGCGAAGTTCACGTACGGGCAGCCGAGCTTGTTCGCCACGTAGAAGTAGCGCATCGCCGGCGAGATGTTCTTGTCGTTGTTGTCGAGGCCCTTCTCGAAGGCGGCCATCGTCTTGTGGACGTCGGCGAGCTCCATCCAGCGCTCGGTCGACGCGAGGTTCACCATCACGACGCGATCGAGGCCGTGGGCCTTCTTGAACTTCTCGATGCAGCCGCTGATGTGCTCGAGCTCGCCGCGGAAGTCCTTCGCGGTGACGACGTTCTCGCCGCGGCAGTTCTCGGCGTACTCGCCCGAGAACACGGCCGGCCACGGGGTCATCTTCTCGAGCTCGCCCTTGATCTTCTCGAGCTGCGTCGCGGGCAGCACCTTGTGGTGCATCGCCGCCTCGTAGACGTTCTTGAAGGCGAGGTCCCAGCCGCCGAAGACGATCTCGTCGATCTTCGGGAACTTGAGGAAGTCCGTGATCTGCTCGCCGGGCGCCGGGTTCTCCCCCGGCTCGGTCAGCATGCCGAGGCGCGGGGCGAGCCCCGCGGCCATCAGGCGCGCGCCAGCGATCAGGGTGGAGGACACGGCGCCGTTCACGCCGATGACGACTACGCCGAGCTTGTTCTGCATGTTGGTCAGATCTCTCTTCTTCCGTTCGATTTGCGAAACGACAGATCACCGGACGTACGAGCGAAGGAGCTCCTTGCGCTCGTCGTCGAGGATCCGGGGGAACTTGGTTTGCACGCTGCGGTTACCGATGTCGGCCATGAACCGCTTGACCGACCCGGGCGGGAGGACCACCAGCTCGGGCTCGAGGATCGCGAGGTCGCCCTCGCGGTGCTCGCGGTACACGCGGTTCTGCTCGCACAGCGCGGCGTCGAAGGCGCGGGCGAAGGCGCGGGGATCCGCGAGCGGCGCGCCGGTGAGCTCGACGAAGACCACGTAGCGGCTGCGGGCGGTGCCCTCGACGCCGACGTCGGCCGCCGCGCCGTAGTCGACGCTCGTCGTGCCGGTCTTGGACAGCGCCGCCTCGACCGCGCGCTGGATCTCGATGTGCGTCGTGAGCTCCTGGGTCGTGCTGAGACAGCCGCTCAGCCGGCCCGCGAACTCGATGCGCAGCGGATCGGTCGAGGGGAAGCGCACGAGGTCGCCGAGGCGGTAGCTGTAGAGGCCGCTCGGGGTCGTGACGTGGATCGCGTAGAGCCGATCCTTCTCGACCTCCCACAGCGGCACGCGCTGCGGCCAGGGATCGTCGATGGACTCGATCGGGACGAGCTCGAAGAACACGCCCCGGTCCGGGACCATCAACATGCCGGGCTCGCCGCTGTGATCGCTCGCCGCGAAGATGCCGCCCTCGGTCGCGTTGTAGGTGTCGACGAGCACGACGTCGTCGCGCCCCATCCGCTCGCGGATCACGGGCAGGTACGGATCGGCGCTCACGCCGCCGCCGACGAGCACGCGGAGGTTCGGCCAGATCTCGCGGACGCTCTCGACGTGGTAGCCCTTCTTGGTCCGCGCGAGATCGAGGAGCTTGTCGAACAGCAGCGAGAACCAGCACGTGGTGCCCGCGACCGCCCGGATGTCGTGATCGAAGTAGCGCTCGACGATCCGCTCGAGCTTGAGATCGTAGTCCTCGATCTCGCGGATCTCCTGATCGGGGAGCTGCGCGGGCTTCGCGAAGGCGGGCATCTTGATCGACTGGAGCGACGGGTTCGTCGTGATCCAGGTCGGGCCGTCCTTCTTCATCGTCGTCGGCGGGAACAGGCCCAGCGTGTAGCCGCTCGTGAAGTCGCTCTCACCGCGCCAAACGAGGTAGCGGTACAGCGAGTCGGCCGCGCTCCCGCGCTGGAACTTGATCTGCCGATCCGAGATCGGCAGGAACTTCGACTTGCCCTTGGCCGAGCTGCCCGAGCTGTTTCCGAAGTACTTGATGAGCTCCGGCACGAGGACGTTGCGCTCGCCCGCGCGCATGCGCTCGATCGCCGGCGAGAAGGAGTCGTAGTCGCCGACCGGAACGCGGGAGCGGTAGTCCTCGTAGCGGCGAATCGTCGAGAAGCCGTAGCGCTTGCCGTACTCGGTCTCGGCGGCGTGGGAGACGAAGTCGAGCAGCGTCGCCTCCTGGGTCTCGCGCAGGCGGCGCAGCGCGCGGTCCCACATGCGCACGCGGACCTCGGCCGTCATGCGGAAGGCCTGGCCGACGACGGGCGGGTAGATCGTCCGCTTGAGCGGCCGGTCCGGGCTCACCCGCGGGCGCTTGCCGTTGCCGTTCGTCCTCGGCGCGCTCGACGAGCTGGAGGTGGACGACTCGTGCTCTACCGCTTCACTGCTCTGCATCGGAGAGTTCCTTCCGGCTCCGTCCGGCGGGCGGTCGTGACCACCCGCTCCCGGGGTCACGCCAGCTCGGCCTCGGACGAAAAATCGACCGACTATTGCACCAGATCCTCGGGTGGCAAGGCGCGGACGTGCGACAGCGCATCCAGGAGCGGCCGGTGCAGGGCGCCGTTCGTGGCGACGATGTCGACCTTCGGCGCGAGCGCGAAGCCCTCGCCAGAGAAGTGGCTGACGCGCCCGCCGGCCTCGCCGATCAGGCACACGGCCGCCGCGACGTCCCAGGACGCGAGGCCGCGGTCCCAGAAGCCGTCGTAGCCGCCGTCGGCGACGATCGCGAGCTCGAGCGCGGCGGCGGCGCAGCGCCGGACCCCGTGCGAGCGCGCGTCGAGCGCGCAGAACGCGGCGTAGTTGTTGTCGCGGTTCGTCGCCCGATCGTGGGGGAAGCCGGTGGCGAGCAGCGCGCGGTCGAGGGACGAGGTGTCCGAGACGGCGATCGCGTGGCCGTTGCGGGTCGCGCCGCCCTCGCGCGCCGCCGCGTACGTGAGCCCCATCGCGGGCGCGTGGATCACGCCGGCGACGGGCCCGTCCGCCGACCAGAGCCCGATCGAGAGGCAGAACCAGGGGTGGCCGTGCGCGTAGTTGCCCGTCCCGTCGATCGGATCGACGTGCCACGCGAGCCCCTCCGCGCGGCCGCCGCTCTCCTCGCCGACGAACGCCGCGCGCGGCTCGAGCGCGCCGAGGCGATCGCGGAGCAGCGCCTCGCAGCGCTCGTCGTACTCGGTCACGAGATCGCCGCCCACGCCCTTGTCGCGCGTCCTCGTCGAGCGCGCGCGAAAGCCCTCGAGCAAGAGGCGCCCGGCCTCGAGCGCGATCTCGATCGCGCCGTCGCGAGCCCGCGCTGCGTCGATGACTCCGGTCACTGCACGCGTGCTCCGTGCAACGGGTGGACCACCCGCCGCGTGGAACAATCCTCGGCCGTGTGGCCGGAACGGCGTGAAGCGGCCACTTCACGCTGTGAAAGCGGGCCACTCGGAGCGCGAAGCGCGCTACGCACCGCGCAAGTCGCTTCGCGCTCAGAACCTGCCGGTGCAGCCGAGCGGACCGCACGCGACCGCGGGCGCGGGGTCGGTGTCGCCGCCGCCGCGCGGCGACACGAGGAAGAGGACGAGCCCACCGGCCTCGCCGAGCACGCCGGTGATCAGCAGCGCGATCGTCAGGCCCATCGCCGCGTCCTGCCGCGACAGCAGCTCGCGCGGGTTCATGCATCCCCTGCGCGGGTCGCAGTCGTCCACCGCGCGGCTCGTGGCAGCCCACCAGACGCCGCCGCCGATCGTCCCGAGGAGCGGGACGGCCGCGCCGATCATCAGGGCGATGCCGACGTCGGACGCGGTCGCGTCGGGCGGCTCGTTCGCCGCCTCGATCAGGCGCGCGCGCTCTTCTTCGTGGGCTCGTTCGGCGGCCGCGCGCTCCTCGACCTGCCCGCGCAGCACCTCGATGCGCGCGCGCACGAAGTCCGCGTTCTCCGCTTCTGGGAGCGCCTCGAGGTAGCGCTCGAGGTGCTCGATCGCGAGCTCGTCCTGGCGCAGCCGGTCGTAGGTGTTGCCGATGTTGAACAGCAAGCCAGGTTGCGGGCTCAGCTCGTACGCGCGCTGGAAGTGCTCGAGCGCGCGATCGAGGTGACCCTGCTCGAACGCGACACGCCCCGCGCTGAACAGCGCGCGCGCCTCCTCCTCGGCAGGCGACGGCGGCGGGGGCTCGGCGGCGACCTCCTCCACGGCCACGTCGGCGGCCTCCTGAGCGTCCTGCGCGTGGCCCGCGGCGGGCCCCGCGAGGACGAGGATCGAAGCCATCGCGGCGAAGCTCGTGTGCATCGCGGCGATGGTACTGCAACCGACCAGTCGCGCCGCGTGGAAGGCGAGCTACGGTATCGTCCGAGCGCGCGGGATGAGCACGGACGGTCGGCGCGGCGCAGCCGAGGTGGCGACGGCGGCGATCCTGTGGGGCACGTGGAGCCTGTTCCTGCGGCCGACGGGCCTGAGCGGCGTGTGGACCGCGCCGATCGCGCTCCTGGTGATCGGAGTGACCGCGCTCCCGCTCGTGCGCCTCGATCCGCGAGAGGTCCGCTGGGATCGGCGCACGCTGGGGATCCTGGCGTTCTACGCGCTGAGCGACGCGCTCAACGCGGGGACGTTCTTCTTCGCGATGCAGGTGACCACCGTCGCGGTCGCGGTCCTCACGCACTGCACCGCGCCGCTGATCGTCGCGCTCCTCGCGCCGCGGATCGACGGCGTGCGCG
The DNA here is from genome assembly GCA_041918555.1 of Sandaracinaceae bacterium. Lineage (GTDB taxonomy): Bacteria > Myxococcota_A > Polyangia > Polyangiales > Sandaracinaceae > JACKEC01. The sequence goes on along the minus strand of JAYRVK010000921.1, from coordinate 3,552 downwards.
TGCCGGGGAGCGTGGCCGCCGCCGCCGTCGCGCTCGCGGGGCTCGCGATCCTCCTGCGCCCGTGGGAGCTCGAGGCCGACGAGGCCGGCGCGTCGCTCTACGCCGGCGCCGCGCTCGGCGGGGCGAGCGCGATCGGCTACGCGTCCGCGGTGTTCACCGCCAAGGCGCTGGCCGCGCGCATCGGGGTCGGGCGCGCGACCGCGTACCACGCGCTCCTCGCCGCGGTGCTCTTCGTGCCGCTGATGATCGCGCTCCCCGAGCGCGTCGAGGCGACGGATGTCGGCCTCCTCGCGCTCGGCGCGCTCGCGTGCGGCACGCTCGCGACGTGGCTCTTCCTCGACGGCATGCGGCGCATCGGCTCGGCGCGCGCGGCGGTGCTCACGTTCCTCGAGCCCACCGTGGCCGTCCTCGTCGGCTGGCTCGCGTGGGGAGAGACGCTCGGGGTGACGACGGCGATCGGCGGCGCGCTCGTGCTCGGCGCGGCGGGCTGGGTCGCGACGCGACGCTGACCCGTCACGGCCGCTGCGCCGCTACGGCCGCAGCGCCTCGAACGAGCAAATGAAGTTGCCCCCGAGGACCCGCCGGATCCGCGCCTCGGGCCACCCGCGATCCAGCATGCGCTGCACCACGCGGTAGTAGCCGAGCGACCCGTCGCGGAGCTCCGGCGGCGGGATGATCGCGCCGTCGTAGTCGCTGCCGAGGGCGGCCGCCGCCTCGCCGCCGATGTCGATGACGTGCTCCAGGTGATCCACCACGAGGCCCGCGTCGTCGGGCCGCCCGCGCGGCCGCAGGTAGGCGGTGTGGAACACGATCCCCACGACGCCGCCCGAGTCGGCGATCGCGCGGATCTGATCGTCGTCGAGGTTTCGCCAGTGATCCTTCACGCCGCACACCCCCGTGTGCGTGACGATGAGGGGGAGCGCGGGATCGTGGGCTTCGACCGCGCGCCAGAAGCCCTCGCGATCGATGTGGGCGAGGTCGACGAAGATGCGCGCCGCGTCGAGATCTTCCACGAACACCCGCCCGCGCGCGGTGAGGCCCTCGCCGCCGAGCCGGCCCGGGAACGAGGTGCGGCCCAGGCGCGAGCTCGAGAGGTGGAGCACGGTGACGCGCACGAGATCCTCGAGGGCGCCCGCGTCGGGCGCCGCGTCGAGCGCGTTGCCGCCCTGGACCGAGAGCATGCAGCCGTGGGCCCCGCGCGCGCGGGCCGCGCGCCACTCCCGCGCGGTGCGGACCACCTCCATGCGGCCCTCGGTGGCCTCGATCGCGGCGCGGAGCGACGCCGCGTTCGCCTGGAGTGTGGCCCAGCGCGCCTCGGCGCCCCGCGCCACGTTCGTCGTGATCGACCACATGCCGCCGGTGAGCCCGCCGTCGAGCGCGCGCGGGAAGTCGAGGTGTCCGAAGAACCGGCCGCCGAGGAAGGGCGCGTCGTGGCGGCGGAAGAGGTCGTAGCCGACGAGGCGGGGCGGGATGAACGTGTCGAGGTGGAGGTCGATCACCTCCGCGCTCCGGACGAGCTGCACCGCGTCGAGCGACACGGCCGCGCGCGCGGCCATCGCCTCGTCCGGCGTGCGCGCATCGAGCGCCGAGAGGTCCGCGCGCACGGCCCTAGCGAGCGACGCCGAACTGCACCCGATGGCCCATCAGGCCCGTCGTGCGCGCGGACAAGCGACCGGCCTGGATCGAGGCGGGGTAGAACTGCCAGCGCGTCACGGTGCCGAGCGTGTCGATCGCGCGCTGCTCGTCGTGCACCTCCTCCATCGCGAACGCGAGGTCCTCCGCGGACCAGCCGTTCGGCACCGGCTGCTCGGGGATCGACACGACGAAGGGCTCGCCCTCGCTCCGCAGCTCGGGCTCGATGTTCAGCATCGGCCCGACCGGGCGCTGGTTCTCCCGGTCCCCGAACGCCTGCCCCTCGGCGCCGTTGCCGAGCTGGACCTCGACGTCCTGGCTCAGCGCGCCCGCCGGGATCTCCAGCCGCGCGCCGTTCGAAAGGGTGAGCGTCCCTCCGGCGCGGCCGACCACCGCGCGCGCCTCCGCGTCGCCGCGCGCGCTCGCCGGCCCCGTCGCCCGCGGCGGAGGCGTGTCCTCCACGAGCCCGCCGCCCGTGGTGGACCCCGTCTGCGAGCCTCCGCACGCCCCGAGCAAGGCGGCCGTCAGCACGCCGCGCGCGAGCATCTCCATCCGGATCGCCATCCTCGTCATCCCCCGTTCGAGCGGCCCTGCCCCGCAGGGTCGCTTGCGCGGAGCGTAGCATCCCGTGATTGACCCCGTCAGGCGCGCTCGGATAGCGTTCCCTTCGATGCGCGGGCACGCGGTGGCGTCCCTTCTCCTGTCGTTGTCGGTCGGCTGCGGCACCGTCGATCTGGGCGACAACATCGTCCCGCCCGACCTGCAGCTCGACGAGGACTTCTTCTACTGCGAGATCCAGCCGAACTGCCTCACCGTGCACTCCTGCGCGGGCGGCGCCGCGGGCGAAGGCGGCATGTGCCACGCCGATCGGTCGGCGCTCCGCCTCGTCGACACGATGGACCCGCCGCCGACCTGCGCGGACGGCATGGTGACCGGCGGGAGCCTCTCCGCGGACTACGTCGCGAACTTCGAGGCGGTCGGGTTCACCGTGCAGAGCGATCCGCTGAGCAGCCCCTTCTATCGGCGCCCCGTAGGGCTCGACTCCCACCCCCGCGTGATCTTCGGCGAGGGCGACGCGTGCGCCGCGCTGATCACCGAGTGGATCAACCGGGGGGCGCTGTGAACGCGCGCGCGGTCCTGGCGATCGCGCTCGTGCTCTGCGTCGCGTCCCCCGGCGCCGCGCAAGGCGGGGACGAGGAGCTCGCCGAGGGCGTCTACGCGCGCGTGATCGTGGACCGTACCGAGCTGCGCTCCGGTCCGGGCGCGAGCTTCCAGCGGGTGCGCGCCGCGCAGCGCGGCGACGTCTTCCGCGTCCACTCGCGCGCGAGCACCGGCTACTGGTTCCGCGTCGAGCTGCCCGACGGGACGTTCGCGTACATCCACGGCGACACCGTCTACAACCACGAGGTGGCCCGCGACCAGGCCGGCGGCGGCCGCTTCGCGCCGGACGTGTTCGCCCCGGCCGCGCTCCCCTCCGCGACGGGCGAGCTCGCCGTGCAGTTCGGCATCCTCGGCTTCTTCAACGGCTTCATGGCGGTGCGTCCCGCGCTCAACGTGTCGCCGGAGGTCGAGCTCGAGCTCAACCTCGCGGGCTCGGTCGGCGAGGGGGGCCGGATCCTCATCGGCTCGGGGGGACCGCTCATCAACGTCTGGCCAGAGTCGCCGGTCGTCCCGTTCTTCACGATCGGCGGTGGCTTCGCGGTGAGCGACCCGAACGCGGACACCTTCCTGCTCGACAGCGGGATGGTGGGCGTGCTCTACGGCGGCGGCGGGCTCCGCTTCGGGTTCCGCTACCGCATCACCATCCGGATCGAGGCGCGCGGCTATGCGTTCTTCGACGAGAACGAGATCAACGCGCTCGAGGAGATCACGATCGGTGCGACCGTCTTTTTCTGATTTCCCGAGGGGGCTGCGCGCCCC
>JAYRVK010000920.1:0-4600 GCA_041918555.1 Sandaracinaceae bacterium | reverse complement strand
CGCTCACGCGGACGGCGTCGCGGCGCTGCGCGCGGGCCGGCTCCCCCCCGACGGCGAGGCGCTCCGCCGCGCGATCGACGCGGTGAGCGGCCAGCGGGACGGTCACGCCTCGGGGCTCTACTGGCACACCGACCTCGAGGCCGCGCAGCGCGACGCGCGTCGCACCGGGCGGCCGATCCTCTCGCTCCGGCTCCTCGGCCGGCTCGACGAGGAGCTGAGCTGCGCGAACAGCCGCTTCTTCCGCATCGTGCTCTACTCGGACCCCGAGATCGCGCGGACGTTGAGCGAGCAATTCGTCTTGCACTGGTCGAGCGAGCGCCCCGCGCCGCGGATCGAGATCGACATGGGCGACGGCCGCCGGATGGTGCGCACGATCACCGGCAACAGCGCGCACTACGTGCTCGACGCGGACGGACGCCCTCTCGACGCGATCGTCGGGCTCTACGCGCCCGATCAGTTCCGCGCGATCCTCGCCCGGGCGCGGGCCCGCTTCGAGGCGTGCGGCACGGACCCCGACGCGTGCCTCGCCCGCGCCCACGAGGCCGCGCAGCAGGCCCAGCGGGAGGCCTGGATCCAGGTGCGCGCCCGCGACGCCGCGCTGCCCGAGTGGGAGACGGTGCTCGCGTCGTTCCCCGACGGCGGCGCGGGGGAGGAGGCGCCCTCGGCGATCGCGGCGATGCCGCTGACCACGAGCAAGGCGCGGATCGAGACGCCGATGCTCGAGCTGCTCCGACGGAGCCCGCGCGGCGCGAGCGCGCCCCCGGCCGAGCCGGACTGGCTGCGCGTCGCGATGCTCCGCGGCGAGGGCGTCGCGCCGCTCGCCGCGCCCACACGCGCGCTCCTGCGCCTCAAGACCGGCCGCTCGGACGTGGACGCGATGGCGGCCGAGCTCGCGCGCGAGGCGGCGGCCGACGGAGCGCGCAACGAGCTCCTCTTCCACCGCCGCGTCCACGCGATCCTCGCGGCGGAGCGCCCGGCCTTCGCCGCGCTCAACGCGCGCGTCTACGCGGAGCTGCTGCGCACCCCGGCCTCGGACCCGTGGCTCGGCCTGCGCGCGGACGACCTCTACGACGGCCTCGAGGTCGCGCGGCGCTGACTCCAATCGCGCGCAGCCCCCTCTGCAAACTCAGTGGGGATGCGCGGCCGCGGGCGCCGTCGACCCGCCGCCCTCGTTCGGCGTGATCTGCATGCGGCTGCGCATCCGCATGCGCGCGGGGCCCATCGGTCCGCGGATCTCCGCCGCGGCGATCGTCTGGACGCGACCGTAGCTGCGGAGCGTGCCGATCTGGAAGCGCAGCCGCCCCGAGCCGCTCACGTCGATCTGCGCGGGGTTCGGCGCGTCCTCGATCACCGCGACGCTCACGTCGAGCTCGATGCGATCGCCCTCGCGAGCGAGCAGCGTGTAGGTCGTCCCGATGCGGACCGACATGTTGGGGAGCGACATGTCGTCGATCACGCGCCAGCTGCCCCCGACGCCGATCGGCTCCGCGGGGAAGCGCGGCAGGAGCTGCGTCAGCGAGTCGCGGAGCATCCGCGACTGGTTCTGGAGCTCGCGCGGCGCGCCGTCGGGCAGCTCGTAGCCGAAGTCCACCACGGTGCCGCGGTCGTCGACCTCGACGGTCCCGTGCGCGCCGACGAGCGCGCCGATCTGCGCCTGCACGCGCTCGTTCACCGACTCGCTCTCGCCGCCCGAGATGCCGACGCCGACGATCTCGTAGGGGTAGCGCAGGTGCCCGCTCTGAACGCTGGTCGGGCCGAAGCGCATGTCCATGCGCAGGACCGGCATCGGGAACATCTCGATCCGGGAGCCCACCGCGATCCGCATCTGCGACTGCACGCGCATGGACACGGGCTGGGTCTGGCCGGCGACGAACCGGTGCCGCAGGACCTCGCGCGGACCGTTGCCGGGCGCGACGAGCTCGACGACCGGCGCGCTCTGCGCGCGCGCGAGGGGGCTCGGCCCGAGGAGGCCCGCGAGGGCGAGGGTGACGACGAAGAGGCTGCGCATCGCGGGGCGGTGTTATCCGTCCCGGGCCCGGATGCAAGGGCTCGCGTTCAGCTCCGGATGATCTTCTGGGTGGACTCCCGCGAGTCGAGATCCTCGGCACGGGGGTACGCGTCGCTCGACAGCATCGCGAGCTCGGCCCGCAGCGCCTGCGCGCGCTCGAGCACCTCGACACGCGCCATCGCCACGGCGTTGCGGGCGTGGAGCTCGTGGCTCCGCGTCTCCTGCCGGTCGAGGTCCGCCGCGAGCTCGGCGACCCGGCGCAGCGCATCCCGCAGCCGGTCGCGGTCGCCCTCGAGCTCGCGCTCGAGCTCGCGGAGCCGGCGCTCCTGCGCGCCGAGCACCCCCCGCACGTTGCGCTCGAGCTCGTCGATGCGGTGCACCATGTCGTCGAGCCGGCGGCCCGTAGCCTCGATCACCAGGTCGACGTCCTCCTGGATCCGCTCGAGCGCGCGCGCCGCGCCGGGGATGGGGGGCGGCGGCGGCAGGGTCCGCAGCGGCGGCGTCGAGCGCTCGCGGTGCTCGGGCGTGCGGACGAAGCCGCTGCGCGAGCCGGGGGGCGGAAAGACGGCGTCGACGTCCAGCTCGATCTCGCGTTCCTCGCTCATGGTCGAGCCAGACCGCAACCCACGTTCCAACCCGCGAGACGCGGCTCCCACGCGATCCGTGTCGCCCCGCGAGGTACACGTGCGACGCCGCGGCGCGAGGCGCTATGCTCCCCGCCCGATGAAGAAAGCGTTGGTGACCGGAGGCTGCGGCTTCCTCGGCTCGTGGATCGTGCGGCAGCTCGTCGAGGACGGCGTCGCGGTGCGCGTGCTCTCAGTGCCGGGGGAGTCGCGCGAGAACGTCGAGGACCTCGAGCTCGAGTTCGTCGAGGGCGACGTGCGGCGCCGCGCGGTCTGCGAGGACGCGGTGCGCGGAGTCGACACGGTGTTCCACGCGGCGGCCGTCTACCAGGACTGGGCGCCCGACCCGACGCTCATGTACGACGTGAACCTGCGCGGCACGTTCAACGTGCTCGAGGCCGCGCGCCGCGCCGGCGTGGAGAAGGTGATCTACACCGCCAGCATCGTCTCGATCGGTCGGCCGGCGCCAGGCAAGGAGGCCGACGAGACGACCCCCTACGAGTGCTGGGACCTCGACTTCCCGTACAGCCGCAGCAAGCTGCACAGCCGCGAGCTCGCCGAGTACTTCGCGGACTGGGATCTCGACGTGCGCGTGGTGTGCCCCGCCATCGTCCTGGGCCCCGGCGATCTGCGCCCGACCCCGAGCGGCGCGCTGATCGTCGGGCAGTTCGAACCCTACCTCCCCGCGCTCCACTTCGCGGGCGGTGCAAACTACGTTGACGTGCGCGACGCGGCGCGCGCGCACCTCCTCGCGGCCGCGAAGGGCAAGCGCGGCGAGCGCTACCTCGCGGCCGGGACGAACCTGAACAACCAGGAGCTCGTCGAGATCATCCGCAAGGTCGGGGGTACGCGGAAGCCGCTCGTGAAGCTCCCCGTGGCGGTCGCGAGCACGGTGGCCTCGGGCATGGACGTCGCCGCGCGCGTGACGGGCACGCCCCCGCTCCTCGCCAAGACGTTCTTCCAGTACAGCCTCAAGCCCTCGTACTACCGCAACGACAAGGCGCGCCGCGAGCTCGGCGCCACCTTCCGCCCGATCGAGGAGACGGTAGCCGACGCGATCGAGTACTTCCGCGCGCGCGGCTCGATCCCCGCGTAGTCTTCGCCCGCGTTCGGTCCCACGCGAAGCGCGGTGGCCGAGCGCGCGCCCGCGGCGCAGCGCGCCGCGACGCGGCCCCGCGGGTTCGGGGAGTGGACGCCCTCGTCGCGCCGTGGCAAGAGCGCGCGGCAGAGATGCAAGCGTTCTTGTCCGCGATGCGCACGGCGGCGCGATGATCGAGAACCTCGTCACCGCGGTCGCGATCGGCCTCTCCGTATTCCTCCTCGGCCGCTTCGTGATCGCACGGATGGGCCGCATCTCGAGCGCGCGCGCGCGCGCGGCCGTCGAGGCGGGGGCGCTCCTCCTCGACGTGCGCACGCCCGCGGAATTCGCCGCCGGCACGATCGCCGGCGCGAGGAACATCCCGGTCGCGAGCCTCGAGGACCGTCTCCCCGAGCTCGATCGCGGCCGCGAGATCGTGGTCTTCTGCGCGTCCGGGATGCGCTCCGCGCGGGCGGCGGCGCTCCTCGGTCGCAAGGGCTTCAAGGTGCTCGACCTGGGCCCGGTGTCGGCGTGGTGAGGGCGCGCGGGACCCGCGCGCACGCCGACCCGCGGGCCGCCGACGAAGAAGCAGCGAGCCGCTCGGCAACGCCTCAGATCAGATCAGAGGGTGTCGATAAATCAATCGAGGCCAGGCCGTCGCGCAGCGACGGCCGTCGGCCGAGGGGGCCCCACGCGAAGCGTGGGGAGCGAACGCGCGCCAGCGCGTTCGGACGAGGGTGGGGCCCCCGGCGCGCGCGGTGCGCGCGTTGGGGGAGGGGGCGCGCAGCCCCCTCGGTAACACAGAGCCGCCCATCCCCCCCGGCCCCCAGCGCCGCGACGATCGCCATCACGTCCGGCTCGCGCTCGCGCGGGACGACGATGAGCGCGTCG
>JAYRVK010000919.1:0-5808 GCA_041918555.1 Sandaracinaceae bacterium | reverse complement strand
TCGAGCGGGCGAGGGGGACGAGCACGGTGGGCATGATGCGATGACAGAGCAGGCGGCGTGCCGCGGCGCGAGCGGCCGCGTGCGTGCCGGCGGTGTGCAGCGCGATGCCCACGGTGTGCTCACCGCCAGCCGAAGCCGCGCTCGTAGCTGCCGAGGACCTCGACCTCGCCGCTCGCGTCCTTCACGACGAGCGAGAGCCGTCCGTCCTGCGACGCGATGATCGCGGCGGCCTCGCCGGGCTGGCGCAGGCAGAAGATCACGCCCGCCGGACCCGAGCCGCTCTTCGGTCACGACGGCCTCCGGAGGGTTCGCGCGGGATCGGGAGCGCCGACGCGATCGATCGCCTCGGCGACCGCGCGCGCGAGCGCGACCACGTTCCGCGCGTCGTCCTCGCTGGCGATCTGGTGATCGTAGCCGTGACCGACCCAGAACTGTTGGATCGCCACCACCTGCCCGTCGCCGACCTCGAGCGTCACGTACGGCGCGAAGCGCGGGAGCACGTCGGCGAGCGCGAGCACGTCCGCGAACCGATCGGGATCGTCGGTCGTCACGTGGAGGCTGCGCGACGCGACCTGGACGCCGCGCGCGCGCAGCCCGTGCAGCAGCGGGTGATCGGGCGTCGCGCGCGAGGGCATCTCGAGGCGGATCGCGAGCCGGCCGCAGGGCGCGCACGCGCGCCGCGCCTCGAGCCAGCGCTGGCAGTCGGGCCACCCGCTGTGGCGCGCGTGCGGCGTGTCGTCGCGCACCTCGGACACGAACCGCAGCGCCACTCCGTCCACGTCGAGCGTCGCGCCGCGCACGGGCGCACCCCACGCGCGCGCGAGCCGCGCCGCGAGCTCCTCCGCGAGCGCCGCCTCGCGCGCGCGGTCCGCCTCCAGATCGTCCATCGGGCCGAGCCTACCGCGCTCACTCGATCCGCGGCGCGCACGACACGCCGTCGGCGTGGCGGACGCAGAACCAGAAGAGGCCGACGACCACCTCCTCGGGCGCGCGCAGGCCCTCGATCCGGCGCTCGACGGGGTCGCCCTCGAGTCGCCCGCGCACGCGGACCTCGCCTCCGGCGAGCGCGAACACGAGGCCGCCGTCGACCGCGAGGAGCGCCTCCGCCGGCGCGCCGAAGTCGTAGCGCCGGCTCTCCTCGAGCGCGCCGAGGTGGTCCTCCACCATCCGGATCCCGCGCGCGTCGTGGAGGTGGAGCCACGGCAGCGTCCCCAGCAGCTCTCGCACGCTCTCGGCACCCGCCGCGCGCGCGAGCTCGACGCGCTGGCGCGGGATCTCGCGGAGCGTCGCGTCTCCCGCCGCGAGCGGATCGCCGAACGGGTCCGTCACCACGACGCTGCCGAGGCCGCGCCCGCGCTGAAGGCCCTGCGCGTCGAGGACCCAGAGCTCGCCCGAGATCGTGCTCGCCGCGATGCGGCGGACCGGCGGCGCGATCTCGCTCGACTCGAGGGTGCGGTGCGGGGTCGCCTCGTCGTGGAGCTCGTGACACCGCAGGGTGCGCTCGGTCGTCTCACTGCAAATCATGTTGTCGTCGGTCGAGACGTGGAGGTGCGCGACCCCCGAGGGCTCGAGCACGTGGGGGCGCTCGTCGGGACGGCGCCAGCACGCGACCGCGCCCTCCGCGTCGAGCGCGCAGAAGCGCCCGCGGAAGCCGCTCATGGAGCGCAGCTCGCGCACCTCGCCGAGCGCGCGCATCCGCAGCGCGACCGGCTCGTGGTTGGCCCAACACGCCACGCCCTCCGCGTCGAGCGCGCAGGCCTGCCCGAGCATGAACGCGACCGCGCGCACCTCGCCCGAGAGCCCCTCCACCGCGCGCGGCGCGCCGAGCCCGCCCGAGCCCGCGGAGAAGCAGGTGAGCCCCTCCGGGGTGCGCGCGCAGAAGGCGTCGTTCGCACCCTCGAGCGACTCGGCCTGCTCGAGGACGAGCTCGGGGGTGACCACCCCGTCGCAGCCGCAGCCGGCGAGCCCGAGGCAGAGCAGCGCGATCGCGAGGCGCATGAGGCACCGAGCCTCTCACACGCTGCGCGCGAGGCGGAAGCCGAGCACGTAGTAGCGGTAGCTCGGATCACTCCAGCGGCGGAACGCGGAGCGCGCGTCGAGCTCGTGGTTGCCCCACGTGCCGCCGCGGTCGACGCGGCCGATCGTGGTCGAGGCCTGTGAGACGTCGGGGACGAGCGCGCGCGCCCCGTCCGTCGGCGGGCCCTCGGGCCGGTGGGCGTCGCCGCACCAGTCGCGCACGTTGCCGCCGAGGCCGCGCACGCCGTAGACGCTCACGTCGCCCGGGTACGCGTCGACGCGGGCGGGCGTGGGGCGGCCCGCGTGGCTCGAGCGCACGCAGCACTGCGCGGGATCGAGGTGATCGCCCCACGGGAAGAAGCGCCCGTCGACGCCGCGCGCGGCCTTCTCCCACTCGTACTCGCTCGGCAGGCGCCACGGTAGACCTGAGAGCTCCGCGCGCCACGCCGCGTACGCGCGCGCGTCGAACCAGCTCACGAGCATCACCGGCCAGTCGAGCTCCCACACGTCGCCGTCGGCGTCGGGCGCGCGCTCGAACCACCCGCCCGCGTTCCAGCGCAGCGCGGCCGAGGGATCGTCGGGCGGCGTGCCCTTCTCGCGGGGGACGCGCTCGCGCGCCTCGTCCAAGCGCCCCGCGGCGGCGAGCGCGTCGAGGAAGGCGAGGTACTCGCGCACGGTCACCGGGTCGCGCTTCATCACGAACGAGTCGACGAAGAGGCGCCGCCGCGGGAGCGCGCCCGGCGCGGACGGATCGCCGCCCGCCTCGAACCAGCCCTCCGGGATCCAGCGGTCGTCCTCGGCCCAGCCCTCGGGATGGGGGAGGCGCAGCGGCGTCGGCCCCGGCGCGCCCGGCGCGGCGCCGTCCCAGTGCGCGAGCCGCTCGATGCGCACCGGGTACGCGAGCTCCATCGCCGGGCCCGCGTCGAGCTGCACGACGTAGCTCCCCATCGCGAGCGGCGCGCGCACGATCGGGGTGAAGCCGAGGTCGCGCTCGAGCACGGGCACCCGGCGGCGCGCCTTCGTCTCGAGCCGGAAGAGCCGCGCGCGCACGTTCGGGGGATCCGTGACCAGGCTGAGCGCGCCCTCGCCGCGGAGGTAGCGCGCGAGCTCGCGGCGCGCGTCGTGGCCGGGCGGGAGGGCCTCGACGAGCTCGCGCAGCTCGCCCTCCGTGCGCAGCGTCTCGGCGCGCTCGCGCGCGCGCTCGGCGGCGGCGTGCCGCGCGCGGGTGCGCAGCGCGAGCTCCTCGCGGGCCTCCACGAGATCGGGCGCGTGTGTCAACACGGCGTGCAGTGTGCGATCGGTCGCGAGGTCGATGTCGTCGGCCTCCGCGTCGCAGCGCTCCGCGCGATCCTCGAGCTCCCACGCCTCGGTCGCCTCGCGCGTCGCGCGCCAGGGCTCGACCCGCCCGAGCAGCCCGCGGGCGCGGGCCCGGAATTCCCGCGCGACGGCGCGCAGGGCCTCCGCCTCGGGGGCCCGCTCGCGCGCGCGCTCGAGGAGGCGCGTCGCCCGCGCGTGCTTCTCCGCGCCGTCGAGCCACTGCTGCACACGCTCGAGCACGGCGGCCGCGTCGGCGGGGCGGTCCTCCGGCGCGCGCGCCATCGCGTCCTCGGCGAGCCGCACGAGCGCCACGGGCAGGCGCGCGCCCGCGATGGGCGGGAGCGAGTCGCCCGGCGCGCTCGGCGTCGCGATCAGCGGGATCGGTGTCGAGCTCCGCACGCGCTCGAGCACCTCGCGCCCCGAGTCCCCGTCGAACGGCGCCCGGCCCGAGAGGATCGTGTAGAGCACGGCGCCGAGCGAGTAGACGTCGCCCCGCGCGCCCGCCTCCGCCGCGCCCGCCGCGGTCTCGGGCGGCATGTACGCGGGGGTCCCGACGATCACCCCGTCGCCCGTCGCGTTCCGCTCGCCGCCGAGCACGAACTACGTCGGGCTCGGCTCCTCGCCGGGGTCGCCGCCGACCTCGAGCGCCGCGCCGTCGAGCACCTTCGCGAGCCCCCAGTCGATGACCTGCACGTCGCCGAGCTCGCCGACGAGCACGTTCGACGGCTTGAGGTCGCGGTGCACCACGCGCCGCCCGTGCGCGTACGCGACCGCCTCGCAGATGCGCTCGAACACCGCGACGAGCCGCCGCAGCGCCTGCTGCTCGGCCGGGCCCCAGTGCGGCGCGGCCGCGAGCTCGGCGTGCACGCGCTCGATCATCTCGTGGAGGGACTCGCCGCGGACCTCGCGCATCGCGAAGAAGGGGCGGCCGTCGTCGAGCACGCCCTGATCGAACACCGCGACGATGCTCGGGTGCTGGAGCTGCGCGGTGATGCGCGCCTCGCGCCGGAAGCGCGCGACGATCGAGGGCCGCTCGAGGAGCGCCGGTCGGATGAGCTTGATCGCGACCTCGCGCAGGAGCATCCGGTCGAGCGCGCGGCGCACCTCGCCCATGCCGCCGAGGCGGATGCGGCCGCGGTCCTCGTAGCGCACGTGCGTGAACGCGGCGGGACCGGCGCGCGCCGGGCGCGGCGCCGCGGCCGGGGGAGTGGGCTCGACGATCGTCGCGAGCTCGGCCTCGGCCTCGGGGCTCAGGCCGTGGCGCCGCGCGAAGTGCACGAGCGTGTCGGCGAGGGAGGGCTTCGGATCGCGAGACGTGACGGACCTCGGGCGAGAGACGAGAGTGTGCACCCGGGCCGACGCGCCGACCACCGACGCTCCTGACGGAACGCTGTCAGGAGCGCGCGTCGTGCCCTCGGCTCCTGACATACGGCTGTCAGGAGCAGGCGCGCATCACTCCTTCCACGCCGCGACGGACGCGGCGCGAAAGGAACGCGACAGACATGCAGAGCCCGGTGGTGTGGTTCGAGGTGATCGGCAGCGAGGGCGCGAAGCTGCGCTCGTTCTACGGCGAGCTGTTCGGCTGGAGGTACGACGTGAACGCGGAGATGGACTACGGGATGGTCGCGGCGGACGCCGGCCGCGGCATCCCGGGCGGGGTCGGCTCGGGCGACGCGCAGCGCGTGACGTTCTACGTCTCGACGCCGAGCATCGACGACGCGCTCGCGCAGGCGAAGCGTCTCGGCGGCGACGTGCTCATGCCGCGGACCGCGCTCCCGGACGGGATGTTCCTCGGGATGATCCGCGACCCCGAGGGCAACGCCGTCGGGCTCGTGGAAGAGCACGCGTGAGCGCAGGGGGTCGGCGTATGATCGCGATGGCTTTCTCGTGCGACGCGCCGATCGCCTCTTCCAGATCATCCAGCTGCTCCGCGGGCGGCGGCGTGCGGTCACCGCGCGCTGGCTCGCGGAGCAGCTCGAGGTCTCGGAGCGCACCGTGTACCGCGACGTGCGCGACCTCGTGGCGACCGGCACGCCGATCGAGGGCGAGGCGGGCGTCGGGTACTCGCTGCGCCGGGGCTACGACCTCCCGCCGCTGATGTTCGACGAGGACGAGATCGAGGCGCTGGTCCTCGGGGCCCGCGTGGTCGCGGCGTTCGGCGACGAGAAGCTCGCGCGCGCCGCGCGCTCGATCGTGTCGAAGGTCGAGGCGGTGCTCCCGAAGCGCCTGCAGCCCCGGCTCGCGGAGTCGGCGCTGTTCGTGCCGCGCTTCGGTGATGCACCACCGCAAGCGTTGTTGACGGTGCGGGTCGCGATCCAGGCCAAGCAGAAGCTGCGCGTGCGCTACGTGAAGGACGACGGAGAGACCACGGAGCGCGTGATCCGCCCGCTCGGCGCGTTCTTCTGGGGCCGCCGCTGGACCGTCACCGCGTGGTGCGAGCTCCGCGAGGGGTTCCGGAACTTCCGGCTCGATCGC
>JAYRVK010000918.1:0-3144 GCA_041918555.1 Sandaracinaceae bacterium | reverse complement strand
GCGCGCGCCGAGCGAGGCGAGCATCGACTCGAGCATCGCGCGCACGTGCGGGCGCTCGTCGACAATCCGCACGGCCTTGAGCACGAGCCGCGTCTCGAGCGCGGTCTGCGTGACCTCCTCGGACTCGGCCTCGATCGCGACCTGCGCGACGAAGCACGCGCCGCGCGCGCGGCCCTCGGTGGTGATCGTGAGCGAGCCGTCCATCGCCTCCGCGAGCTGTCGGCTCACCGTCAGCCCGAGGCCCGTGCCCGCGGAGCGCTCCATCGCCCCGCGGCGGAAGGGCTCGAAGATCGCGGCCGCCTCCTCGGCGGAGATCCCCGGGCCGGTGTCGCCGACCTCGAGGCGCAAGATCCCTTCCTCGGGACACGTGATGTGCACCTCGACGTGCCCGTCGGCGGTGTACTTCACGCCGTTGCCCACGAGGTTCGCGAGGATCTGGCGGATGCGGCCCGCGTCGGCGGTCGCGCGGAGCGGCACCTGCGCGTCGATCGTGTAGACGAGATCGAGCCCCTTGTCGGCGGCCTGCGCCGCGAAGACCTCGAGCACGTCCTCGACGAGCTCGCGCACGTCGAACGACAGCGGCTCGAGGGTCACCCCGCGCGCCTCGATCCGCGCGTAGTCGAGGAGCTGGTTCACGAGCGCGAGCAGCGTCACCGCGCTCCGCTCGAGGGCGACCGCCATGCGGTGCTGATCGGGCCGCAGCGGGGTGTCGCGCAGGAGCTGCGCCATGCCGAGGAGCCCGTTCAGCGGGGTCCGGATCTCGTGGCTGATCGCGGCGAGGAACCGCGCCCGCGCCTGCGCCGCCTCCATCGCCTCGTCGCGCGCTTGCTGGGCCTTGCTGAGCGTGCGCTCGCGGCTGAGCTCGACCGCGAACGCCGCGAGGGCGACGGAGACGATCGCGTGCGCGAGCAGCAGCGCGCGGATGAAGAGCATCCGATCTTCGGGCAGCGTGTGCGGCGGCGTGATCCCGAGCGCGTCGAGCGCGAGCAGCACCGCGAGCGCGAGGAGCGCGAGCGCGAGGAGCGCGAAGACGCCGCGGCGCCCCGTGGCGCTGAACGCGCTCGTCGGCGCGACCACGAGGATCGGCGAGAACGGCGAGCCGACGCCGCCGGTGGTGAACGCGACGAGCGCGGTGGTCACGATCGCGATGAAGTATCCGACGTGCGCGAGCTGGCGCGGCGGCAAGCGCGCGGCGAGGAGCGAGAGCACGAAGGGGTAGGCGAGGCCGGCGGCGAGGGCCGCGGCCTCGAGCGTCGGCGGCGACCCGCGCACCGCGAGGTAGGCCGCGGTCGACAGGATCTGCGTGACGCCGAGGACCGCGAAGGTGCGCCGGACCCCCCGACCGGTGGGGGGACCGGGGTCGCCGTCCGCACCGCCGGGGCGATCTGTCACCGAGCGTTCATAAACCACCCTGGGCGCCGAAGCGAGATCGGAGCGCTGGGGTCCCCTGCCGGGGCCTCGTCGCGCGCGCCATGGTCATCGAGCTCGAGGGCCGCTCCGAGACGCGCGCGGTCCTGCGTTGAATCGCCCCTCGCGCGGTCGCGTCTCTGCGCCTAGGCTCCCCGCTCGATGGGAGGGACGATGGGACTCGGACGACTCGCCTCCGTCGCGCTGCTCGCGACGTCGCTCTTCGCCGCCACCGCGGCCGCGCAGGTGCGCCAGCCGCTCCCCGTGGTGCAGCGCCTCGAGCCGACGTCGGGTCCGCCCGGCACGCTCGTGGCGCTCGTGGGCCGCTACTTCGATCCCCAGCAGACGGTGTTCCTCGGGGCCGTCGAGCTCGTGGTGCAGAGCCGGCTCCCGAACCGCTGGACCGTGACGATCCCGGACGGCGCGCCGAGCGGCGAGATCGAGGTGCGCACCGCGCGCGGCAACGTGCGCGGGCCGCGCTTCCGCGTGACGCAGGCCGCGCCCGCGCCCGTGATCGCGGGCTTCGAGCCGGCGAGCGGCCCGGCCGGCTCGGAGGTCCTGATCCGCGGCGAGAACTTCTCGCCGCGCGTCGCCGACAACCACGTCCACCTCGGCGAGTCGCCGGTCGTGGTGCGCAACGCGAACCCCACCGAGCTCCGCGTGATCGTCCCCGAGGGCGCCGCGAGCGCGCCGTTCCGGGTGCGGGTCACCGGCGCGGGCGAGGCGACGAGCGCGACGAGCTTCACGATCGGCACCGGCACCACCGTCGCGGGCTTCGAGCCCGCGTTCGGCCCCCCGGGCACGCGCGTGACGCTGCGCGGGACCGGCTTCGATCGCCGCGCGCCCCGCGTGCGGGTGTACCTCGGCGACGCGCGGGTCCGCGTGCGGCGCGCGACCGAGACCGAGCTCGAGGTCGAGGTGCCCGCGCGCGGCGCCGGCTCGGGCCGCTGGCTCGTCGACGTGCAAGGGGGGGGGCGCGCGTACAGCGCGACCGAGTTCGACGTGCGCTACCTGCCGGTGCTCCGCGGCTTCGATCCCGAGTTCGGCGCGCCGGGCACGCGCGTCACGCTGAGCGGCGAGCACTTCGGGAACGACGTCCGCGCGGTGACCGCGCTCCTCGGCGCGGCGGCGCTCCAGGTCCGCGAGCTCGCCGACGACCGCATGGTCGTGGAGATCCCGGAGGGCGCGGCGAGCGGCGCGATCTCGGTGACGGTCCGCGAGATGGGCCCGGTGGTCAGCCGCGCGGAGCTCCGCGTGGTCCCACGGGTGAGCGTCGAGGGCTTCTCGCCGCGGAACGGCGGCGCGGGGACCGAGGTCACGATCCACGGCCGCGGGTTCTCGGGGACCGCGGCGCTCAACACCGTCACGCTGAGCGGCCAGCCCTGCGCGGTCGTGCGCGCGGCGACGGACCAGCTCGTCGTGCGCGTGCCCGACGCGAGCAGCGGCCCGATCGTGGTCGCCGTCGCCAACGCGGGCGAGGGCCGCACCGATCAGCCGTTCGTGGTGACCGACGCGCCCACCATCACGAGCGTGTCGCCCGCGAGCGGCGCGCCCGGCACCGAGGTCACGATCACCGGGACGAGCTTCGGCACACGGCCCGGCCTCATCGACGTGCGCCTCGGCACGCGGCAGATGGAGCTGCGCCGCTCGAGCGAGACGGAGCTCGTCGTGGTGGTCCCGCCCGGCGCGACCACCGGCAACCTCCGGGTCACCGTCCGCCTGCAAGGTACCGTGCAG
>JAYRVK010000917.1:0-7563 GCA_041918555.1 Sandaracinaceae bacterium | reverse complement strand
GCGGGCTGGGGCGCCCGGCCCCGCGCGACCCGCGGAGCGCGCCCGGCATGGGCACGCTCGAGGCGCGCGTCCCCGACGAGGTCGGGCAGGCGCGCTGGCCGCTCGTGATCCGGCGCCTCGACGTGCGGGTCCGCGTGGTCGGGGACCTCGCCCTCACCGAGGTCGATCAGGTGTTCTTCAACCCGGCGAGCGAGACCGTCGAGGGCCTCTACCGCGTGCGGGTGCCGCGCGACGCGGTGCTGTCGCGCTTCGCGGTGGACCGGGACGGCGTGCTCGTCGACGGGTCGGTCCGCGAGCGCGGCCAGGCCCTCACCGCGTACACGGCGCAGGTCTACCGCGGCTCGACCGACGATCCGGCGCTGCTCGAGTGGGACGGACCGCAGGCGTACTCGGCGCGCATCTACCCGATCCGACCGGGCGAGACGCGGCGCATCGTCGTCGCGTACGGGGAGTGGCTGACCGCCCGCGGCGGGCGCCGCACCTACCGGTACCCGATGGGCGGGGCGGGCGACGCGGCGCGGATCCAGGAGCTCTCGCTCGACGTAGATCTCGCGGGCGCGGAGGTGGAGTCGGTCCGCGCGGGGCTCGGCGCGCGGATCGAGGGGCGCACGGTGCGGCTGCGGCGGAGCGACTTCGTGCCGCGCGCGGACTTCTGGCTCGACCTCGTCGGCGGCGCCGACCCGCGGCCGGCGCAGCGCGCGTGGCGGGCCGCGCACACCCCGCCGCCGCGCGCGAGCGCCTCGCGCGCGGGGACGAGCGAGGCCGACGAGCGGGACTATTTCTACCTCCCGCTCGTCCTGCCGAGCTCGATCGCGGAGGGCGCGGCGGAGCTCGACGTGGTGATCGTGGCCGACGTCTCGGCGGGGACGGATCGCGCGCGCCTCGAGCTCGGCCGCGCCGCGGTGGAGTCGCTCGTCGGGCTCCTCGGGCCGCGCGACCGCGTCGCGATCGCGGGCGCGGACCTCGGCCTGCGCCCCGTCGGGCAGGACGCGGCGCTCGGGCCCGTCGATCCCGCGCGCGTCGAGGCGCTCCTCGAGGGCGTCGCGCGCCTCCGCGCGGGCGGGGCCACCGATCTCGGCGCGGCGCTCGCGGAGGCGGCCGCGCGGCTCGATCCCGCGCGCGACGGAGTCGTCGTGTACGTCGGCGACGGCGCGCCCACCGTCGGCGAGCAGACCGCGCCGGCGCTCCGCGCGCGGCTCGCGCGGCTCCCCGCGCCGCCGCGGGTGTACGCGATCGGGGTCGGCGAGAGCGCGCAAATGGACTTGCTCTCGGCCATCGCGGGCGGCGGCGGGCTCGCGCTCCGCGTCGAGGAGCGACGCGCCGCGGCGGACGCGGCGCTCGACGTGCTCGCCCACGCGCGCCGGCCGTTCGCGCGTGGCGTCACCGTGTCGCTCGGGGACGGGATCGCGAACGCGTACCCCCGCGAGCCGGTGGACGTGGTGGTCGGCGACGTGCTCTCCGTCGCCGGTCGCGTGGAGGGCGCGCCGCCCACCCGGGCGCGCGTGAGCGGCACGGGGCGCGGCGCGCCGTTCGAGGTGGCGGTCGCGCTCGTCGAGGGCACGACCGAGGGCGCGACGGACCTCCGGCTCCGGTGGGCGGGCGCGCGGCTGGCGCGGCTGCTGGCGGACGGCGCGACCGCGGAGGAGGTCGCCGAGCTCGGCGTGCGGTACGGCGCGATCACGCCGTACACGAGCTACTACGTCCCGAGCGCACGCGAGCTCGCGGAGGCGGCCGCCGCGGCCGCGCCCGCCGCGGTCCTGCCGGAGACGGTGGTGGTCGAGCCGGAGCCCGCGGCCGAGGCGCCGATGCCCGTGGCGCCCTCCCCCGCCCCCGTCGTCGCGATGCCGGCGCCGCCGCGCACGGCGCGCCCCACGCGCGGCAGCGGGGGCAGCGCGTCGACCGAGAGCCCGACCGAGCGGCGCGCGCGCGGTCGGTGGAGCGGCGGCTCGCCCACCGTCGAGGGCGGCGACGCGAGCGTCGTCGCGCGCGTCGTCTCGTCGAGGGCGGGCGCGCTCCGGGCCTGCTACGAGGCCGGCCTCGCGCGCGACCCGGGCCTCTCGGGCGTCGTCAACGTCCGTTTCACCATCCAGGGGGACGGGTCCGTCGGCTCCGCGAGCGTGGCGTCGGCGACGCTGAGCGATTCGGCGGTGACCTCGTGCGTCCTGTCGGTGGTGCGCGGGATGTCGTTCCCGGGCGCGGGCCCCGCGACCGTGACCTACCCGTTCGTGTTCTCGCCGGAGGACCGGCCGGGCGGGGTCGCCTTCTCGCTGATCGCGCTCCAGACGCTCCCCCTCGTGGTCGCGGCGCTCGAGGAGGGCGACCGGCACGCCTCGTCCCGCTGCTCCGACGCCGCGCGCGTGCCCCTCGACGAGCGCCGCGCGCTCTGGCGCGAGCGCCTCGAGCGCGAGGGCTGGCTCGCCGTGCACGTGGCCGCGATCCGCGACTGCGAGGCGCGCACGTGGCACGAGCGGCGCGCGCTCCTCTCGGTGGTCCTCGCCCACGCGGGGAGCGTCCCCGCGATGCTCGCGGTCTACGCGCTGCTCGACTCCTCCGCGGCGCGGGGCCACGCGCGCGCGGTGATCCTCGAGCGCGTGCGGAGCCCCGACGACCTGCGCGCGGTGCGCGCGGCCTTCGGCGACGACGGCCGCGTGGACTGGGCCCTCGTCGAGCAGATCCTCGCGCGCGCGGCCAGCCCGGAGCTGCGCACCCGGGCGTTGCGTCAGCTCCTCTTGCAGTACCCGCGGAGCTTCGAGCTGAGCCTGCGGCTCCTCGCGCTCCTCGAGGCGCGCGGGCGGCACGCCGAGGCGGACCGGCTGGCCGCGCGCCTGCGCGCCGATCCCTCCGCGGATCCGGGCGTGCGCACCGCGATCGGCGAGCTCTTGCTGCGCCGCGGCCAGGAGGACGAGGCCCGCCGCGCGTTCAGCGAGATCGTGGAGCTCGCGCCGCTCGACGAGCTGGCGCGGCGGCGGCTGGGAGATCTCTACCGCGCGCACGGCTGGCACGCGGAGGCCTATCGCCAGTACGAGACGTTGTCGGCGCTCCGACCCGACGATCCGACCGCGCTGCTCCTGCTGGCGCAGGCCGCCGCGGGCGCCGGCCGCGTGGACGAGGCGCTGCGGCTCGAGGCGCGGCTCGCAGAGACCGCCGAGCCGGGGAACGAGCGGGGCCTCGCGCGGACCGCGCTGCTCTGGTCGTCGGTCCGCTTCGCGCGTCTGCGCCGCGGCGCGAGCCCCGAGCGCGCCGCGCGCATCCGCCAGCGCATGCGGCGGAGCGGGGTCCTCGGCCAGGCCGTCCCGCTGCGCGTCGCGCTGACCTTCGCGCACCCCGACGCGCACGTCGCGCTGTGGGTCGCCCGCGGCGACGAGCGCCTCGCGCGCGCGCGCGAGGTCGCGCCCGAGCACGGCATCGAGGTCTACGAGAGCGCCGAGCCCCTCGAGGGACCGCTCCTCGTCGAGGTGCGGCGCGAGCTCGCGGGCGACGCCGCCGTCGAGGCCGAGCTGTGCGTCCTCTTCGACGAGGGCGGCGAAGAAGCGATCGAGGTGGTGCCGCTGCGCTTCGCCGCCGGGACCACGGCGACCCACGCCTTCGTGATCGAGGGCCGCGCGCTCAGCCCGCGGCGACCGCCTTCGCGGTGAACCGGCAGTCGGCCTCGATCGCCTTCATCGTCTCCCTCGCGACGAGCTCGGCGATCTTCTTCCCGACGAGCGGCACGTCCACGGTCGGCGAGCAGGTGTCCTCGTAGACGCACCCGCGCGGGCCCGGCCGGAGCGTCATCTCGCCGTGCACGCGGATGCGCGCGCTCACCGTCGCGTCGTAGCTCCCGCGCTTTCCGTCGCCGTCGTCGCGCCAGCGGATGACGTCGATCACGTGGTTGACGGGGTTCACGAACTTCTTCGCGAAGGCCGGGATCTCCGACTCGATGTCGCGCTCGAGGCGGATCTCCCAGCCCCCCCCCTTCACGTCGACCGTGAGCTGGATGTTGCGGTGCCCGGCCGCGGCGGAGCGCGCGCGGAGGTGCTCGGCCTCGATCAGCTTGGCGAACACCGCGTCGAGCGGGTGCGGGTACTCGAACCGGACCTGATTGCCCATATGGGTCAGCACCCTAGCACTGGCGTATGCCTTGCTGAACCCCGGGGACGCGCCCGGATCCGTGCCGGACTGCGCCACCCTCGGAGGAACCCATGCGTGTCGTCCCCGCCGCCTGCGCCAGCTTCGCCCTCCTCGCGAGCGGCTGCTTCATGGATCACGAGATCCCCCCCGATCCCCCGCTCGAGGAGATCGAGGTCGAGGCGGTGATCTCGGGCGCGACGCTCGGCGACGACTGCCCGGGCGACGGGATCACCGACGGCGACGCGGACTTCGGCGCCTGCGAGGAGGACGCGCCCTGCCCTGCGCTCTGCCAGCAATCGAACGTCCAGCTCGCGATCACGACGTCGGCCGGCGAGGTCCCGCCGCTCACCTTCGAGGTCCTGCGGGTGACGCTGCACGATCACGCGACCGGCGACGCGCTCGAGGAGCTCTCGTGGCGGAGCCCGCGCGCGTGGGACGACGCGCTCGGCTACCTCGAGTGGGACGAGCTGTTGCCGGCGCCGAGCGAGCTCTCGGTCTCGTACGACCTGTCCGCGCCCGCGTGGAGCGCGCTGACCGGGCGCATCGGGTCGTCGCTGTGGTCGCAGCCCTTCCAGATCCGGATGCTCGTGCGGATCGACGGCGAGGAGCGCGAGCTGCGGAGCGACGCGGTCTACCGCGTCTCGGACATCGACACCTGATCCGCCGATGCGCGCGCCCCGGCTCATCACCGCGTTCCTCGCCGTCGCCGCCGCGGGCTGCGCCGAGGAGCCCGGCTCGGACGCGTGGCTCCTCGCCGAGGGCGAGCGCTACCTCGCGGATCCCGCGTACCGGCGCGAGGCGCTGCTCGCGTCCCTCGAGAGCCGGGAGAACGTCTACGCCCGGGAGCGGATCGCCAACTACGGCCTCGAGGACCGCGGCTGGGACACCCTGCCCGCGTGGAGCCCGCGCTCCGCGCGCGTCACCGCCGACGTGGCCGCGGCGCGCGCCGCGGGCGCGCCGATCGAGCTCGCGCCGGTGTGGGACGGAGAGACCCCGGTCACGATGGAGGGCTGGGTCGCGCTCGGCCGCGAGGTCTTCTTCCGCTACCCGCTGCGCGCCGATCCCTACGTCGAGCACGCGATCACCCGGCCCGAGCTCGACCTCGGCGTGGCGCGCGACGCGGGCGGCGAGGTGGTCGGCGCGGTCGTGTTCCGCGACGTGAGCGGCGAGGAGCGCGTCGGGCTCACCTGCGCGCTCTGCCACACCGCCGTGCGCGACGGCGAGGCGATCGTCGGCGCCGCGCGGCGCGAGCTCGACTACGGCGCGCTCCGGATCGCGTACCACGACGCGACGGGCCGCCCGCTCGACGACGCGCTCCGCGCGCGCATGGCACGCTGGGGCCCGGGGCGCGCGGACATCACCGCCGACGTGACCGAGGACCCCGTCGCGATCCCGGATCTCTGGGGTCTCCGATCGCAACGTTCGTTGACGCAGGCGGGGACCCTCCGCCACGCGAGCCCGGCCGCCCTCGCGATCCGGCAGGAGACGCAGTACCTCCACGCGAACCACCAGCGCACGCGGCCGCCGCGCGAGCTCGCCTTCGCGCTCGCGATGTTCCTGTACTCGCTCGCGCCGCCCGCGCCGCCGCCGATGGACGAGGCCGCGGCGCGCGGCGCGGTGATCTTCGAGGCCGCGTGCGCGAGCTGCCACGAGGGCGACATCCGCGGCGGCGCGCTCGTCCGCGCCGAGACGGTCGGGACCGACCCCGCGCTCGCGCACGGCGAGGCCCGTGGCACGGGGATGTACCGGACGCCGAGCCTCCTCGCGGTGCGGGACGCGGCGCCGTACTTCCACGACGGGACCGTGCCGACGCTCGAGGACGTGCTCTCGCCGGCGCGCTTCGCCGCCGACTACGCGGGCAACCCGCGCGGGCCCGGCCCGGTGCCCGGGCACGCGTACGGGATGGCCCTGCGCGACCTCGAGCGCGCGGACCTGCTCGCGTACCTCCGCAGGCTCTGACGCGGCATACTCGCGCGCGTGGCGACCGTCACCGCGCTCGTGATCACCGCCGACGATCTCGGGCTCGACCCCCGGCGGGACGACGGCATCTTCGAGGCGTTCGCGCGCGGCGCGATCACGCAAGCGAGCTTGATGGTCGCGGGCCCGAGCGCGGAGGAGGCCGCGCGGACCGCGCGCGCGGTCGGGCTCCCCGTCGGGCTGCACCTCGACCTCACCGAGACCGCGCCGTGCGCGCCGCCCTTGCAGATCGGCTCGCTCCTCGACGAGAGCGGCCGCAAGCGCGGCAAGCACGGTCTGCGCGAGGCCCTCGCGCGCGGCGCGATCGATGGCGCGCACGTCGCGACCGAGACGCGCGCGCAGCTCGCCGCGTTCGAGCGGCTGCTCGGGGCGCCGGCGCGCCACGTCGACGGACACCAGCACGTGCACAGCGTGCCTGCCCTCGCGGGGGTGCTCGCGCCGGTGCTCGGCGAGGCCGGGGTGAGGAGCACGCGGATCCCCGCGCAGCGCGCCGTGTGCGTCGAGGACCCGGAGCGCGCGCGCTTCTACCGCGGCGTCGCCGACGACGGCGCCCGGGCCCGCACGATCTACTCGCGCGGCGGCATCGCCTCGACGAGCGCGTTCGTCGGCCTCGATCTCATGGGCGCCGCGGCGAGCGAGACCGGCCTGCGCCACGCCGTCGCCGCGTGCGCCGGCAGCGCCTCGGTCGAGCTCATGTGCCATCCCGGCTACCCGGGCATCGACGGGGACGACTTCAACCGCTCCCCAGACCGCGAGCACGAGCTGCGGGTCCTGTGCGCGCTCCCCTTCCGAGAGCTGGTCGCGACCGGCCTCGTCCGCCTGGCGAGCTTCGAGTCGCTCTGGGGACGGTCCGAGCTCTCGTGACCTCAGACGACCCGCTTCTGCCGAAGAGCGCGCGCTGGAGGGCTTCGGGAGCTCGGATCGTCCCCTCAGACCCCGAGCTCGGTCTGGAGCCGCTCCACGTCGTGGCGCAGGAGGAATCCTCCGCGGGCGCGGAGGGCGTGGTCGGGCGAGGCGAGGAGGTGGTCGGCGACCGCGACCTGGAGGACCGTCCACTCCTCGCGGGGCATCGCGGCGAGCATGTCGCGCGTGACGTCCGGGCCGAACAGCCGCCGGAGGGTCTTGGCCTCGGTGAGCTTCGAGGGGTAGAGCGAGCACGCCTGCTGGAGCTCGCGGAGACGCTGCCCACGCGGGAGGAGCTCGGGCACCGCCGGATCGAGGAGCCACGCCTCGCCCGCCACCGCGACCGGAACGACGTCGGGCTCGAGCTTCGCGAAGACGCGCTCGGCCTCGCGCAGGCTCTCGGCGAAGCGCCGCAGCGAGACGAACGTATCCGCGGGGATGTGCAGATCGTAGACCGGCATCCCCGGCGCGAGCGCGAGCACCCACGGCGGGCCGGGCGGCGTCGCCGCGCCGCCGAGCTCGCCCGTCGCGAGATCGACCTCGCGGCCGTCGGCGGTGCGCGCGGCGAGCGCG
>JAYRVK010000916.1:0-3131 GCA_041918555.1 Sandaracinaceae bacterium | reverse complement strand
CCGTCGCCGTCGAGGTCGCCGACGCGATGCCGGCGCGGGCCGAAGGGCCCGCCCGCGAGGGTGAACGGGGTGCGCGGCTCGAAGTCGACGGGGTCGCGCTGGCGCAGGAAGACCAAGCGCGGGTGATCCCAGCCCAAGAGATCCACCGCGCCGTCCGCGTCGGCGTCGAGCACCTCGAGGCCGCGCAGGTTCGCCGGGACGCCGTCGAGGCCGTGCGGCTCCATCCCCTCGAGGGCGCCCGCGCGGATCCAGCGCAGGCCGCCCTCGCCGAGCACCGCGAGATCCGTCCCGCCGTCCCCGTCGAGGTCGCCCGCGCCGAGCTCCCGCGCGCCCGCGAGCGTCAGCGTGTGGCTCCGCGGGAACGCGCCCGCGCCGTCGCCGAAGAAGAGATCGACGCGGCCGCTCGAGAGCGCGACGACGTCCGCGTGTCCGTCGCGGTCGACGTCGGCCGCGAGCACCGCGCTCCCGCCGATCCCGGCGACCAGCGCCGCGGTGCGCGTCGGGGCGGCGCCGCCGCCGAAGACCCACGCCTCGCTCGCGAGCTGCGCGAGCGCGTTGGCGCGGTTGATCGCGACGATCTCGCCGCCGGCCGCGCCGTCGATCGGCGCCACGATCGCGGCCACCGCGGTGATCGGCGCGAGCTGCGCGGGCTCGCGGATCCCACCGAAGCCGTCGCGCGGGATCCAGAAGAGGCCGCCGCCGCGGCTCGCCCCGCCGTCGCCCACGAGCGCGAGCGGGAGCACGAGATCCGCGACGTCGTCGCCGTTCACGTCGCCGCGCGCGGCCGGCCCGGCCAGCGCCTCCTGCCCGGCCGGCGCGGCCTCGATCGTGAAGCGCGCGACCCGGGCGGGCCCCGCCGCGCCGAGCCCGATGACGTGCCAGCCGTCGCGGCACCCCACGACGAGCTCCGGGCGCGCGTCGCCGAAGGCGTCGAGCAGCGACAGCGACGGCTCGCTCGCGCCCTCGCACACCGACCAGCGCGCGCCCGTCGCGCTCGGGGTCGCGGGGACCTCCGCCGTCGGCTCGGGCGCGGGCGCGGGCTCGGCGGCGCCGGCGTCGGCGATCGCGGCGTCGCCGATCGCCTCGCCCGCGTCGGCCTCCGCGACGCCGCCGTCCGGCTCGCTCGGCGTCGCCCTCCCGCCACCGAGCGGGATCGCGCCCGCGACGAGCCCGACGACCGCGAGGATCGCCCAGAGGCCGAGGAGCACGCCGAACGTGCGGAGGCTGGCGAGCACCTTGTCCACGGGCGCTTCATAGCACGCGGTCCGCTCCGCCGAGCGACGGGTGCACGCGCACGCGGCCCTCGAGCGCGCGGGCGTAGGCGACGATCAAGAGCGTCCCGACCAGCATCGCGACCGCGCCGGTGAGCCCCGCCTCCGGGCCGAACGCGCCGCCGGTGATCCAGTCGGGCCCGTCCTCGACGCGGCGCACGATCGCCGCGTAGCCGAACTGG
Organism: Sandaracinaceae bacterium; assembly: GCA_041918555.1. Classification (GTDB taxonomy): domain Bacteria; phylum Myxococcota_A; class Polyangia; order Polyangiales; family Sandaracinaceae; genus JACKEC01. Next base: position 1,678 of record JAYRVK010000916.1, on the reverse strand, counting down.
CGCTGCCCGCTCACCGGCATGTCGAGGAGGTTCTGGCACCAGTTCCACGAGAGGTGCAGGCCGATCGGGAGCCCGAGCTCGCCGGTGAGGAGGAACCCCGCCGCGAGCATCGCGCCGGCGAGCGTGATGTTGAGCGTCGCGATCGGGCTCGCGTGGGGGTTCGCCGCGTGCGCGAGCCCGAACACGATCGACGAGATCAGCATCGCGCCGAGCACCGCCGCGCTCGGCCCGAGGCGGCGGCCGCGCAGGCCCTCGGCGAGGTTCACGAGCTGGTAGCCGCGGAACACGAGCTCCTCGACGATCGCGACCGCGAGGAAGACGACGAAGCTGGCGAGCACGAGCGCGGGGCCCGGGCCGTCGTGCGGGGGCTCGTAGCGCGCCCACCCGTTCGCGCGCTCCGCGGCGCTGATCGCGAGCATGAGGAGCGCGCCGAGCGCCACGCCGAAGGCCGCGTCGAGGATCCACCGCGCGTCGACGCGCAGGCCGAGCGCGGCGAGCGGTCGCCGATCGAGGAAGCGGCAGCCGAGGTACGCCGAGGCGATCACCGCGACGGTGGTCGCGAAGAAGAGGCCGCTCTCGAGGGCCCAGCCGCGGCCGACCACCCGCTGCGCGCCGAAGAACGCGAGCTGCACGATCGCGGAGAACACCGCGAACACGAGGAGCTGCACGCCGATGCGGACGAACGCGCGCGGCCGCCGCTCGTCGGCGTTCCAGATCGGGTAGAGGAGCCGGCGCACGCCGGCCCGGTCTCAGAACGTCTGCGGCGCGGCGCCGTACGCTCCGCCGCTCACGAGGTCGCCGAGCTTGTTGTACTCGTCCTGCAGCATCAGGATCGCGACGAGCCCCGTCGCCCCGTTGAGCGCGCTCAGCGCGTGCAGGATGAGGATCATCGTCGACTTGTCCTCGTGCCGCGCGTTGCGCGCCGCGAACGCGGCGTGGACGACCTGTGCGTTGCGGTACTGCACGTAGATGCTCCAGAGCCCGCAGCACAGGAGCGTGAGCAGGATGTCGGTCACCGGGTTCAGGTCGTCGCGGCCGGTCGCGTTCTTCAGCTCCTCGGTCGTGACGAACTGCCAGTAGAAGTAATAGAAGCCGCACGTCACGAGGGTCAGGACGGCGGGCATCCACGGTTCGCGGCGGGTCATCGACGCCCAGCGTCGCCGAGGCCGGAGCCCCTGGCAAGGCCCGTGTAAGCTGTCCCGACTTTGCGCGGCGGCCGAGCGCCGCTAGGCTCGTCCGTCATGCCGAACCGCCTCGTCACCCTCGTGCTGTTGCTCGCGCTCGCCGGCTGTGAAGGCGGAACCATGACCCCGAGCGACGGAGGCGGATCGCCGCCCGGGACCGATGGGGGGGGGGACGGGACCGACGCGGGGCCGACCCCCCCGCCGCCGGGCGGCACCACGTACTACGAGCACGTGCGGCCGATCCTCGTGCAGAACTGCGTGATGTGCCATCAGCCGGGGGGCATCGCGCCGTTCTCGCTGCGCACCTACGAGGAGGCCGAGTACGTCGGCGAGCGCATGCGCGACATGACCGCGATGCGGATCATGCCGCCGTTCCTCGCCGACAACTCGGGCGAGTGCCAGACGTTCTCGAACTACCGCGGGCTCACCGACGCCGAGATCGCGACGATCGGGCAGTGGTACGAGGACGGGCTCCTCGAGGGCGACCCGACGCT
>JAYRVK010000915.1:0-6043 GCA_041918555.1 Sandaracinaceae bacterium | reverse complement strand
TCCGATCGCCGTCACCAAGGTCGCGCTCGACTCGGTGAAGGTCGCGTTCGCCACGGGCCTGTACAAGACCAAAGCCGGCGTCCTCGGCAAGCGGCTGCTCGACGATCACGGCGGCGCGCTCCGCGCCTACCTCACCGTGCAGCTCCGCTCGGCGAAGGCGGCCTCCGAGGCGCTGATCGCGCTCGAGGACGCGCTCGAGCACGGGAGCGCCGAGCAGTTCAAGAAGGGCCCGAGCCAGCGCGCCGCGCTCTTCCTCGCCGCGCGCAACCACGTGGAGACCGAGCGCCTGCTCGGAGACACGCTGACGACGCCGCTGTCCGCGGTGCCGTGGGAGCCCACCCCGCCCGGCAAGATCGAGGGGTGGGGCCGCGCGCTCGACGAGATGCGCTTCGGCCTCGGCGAGCGGGAGAACGAGCTCCTGATGCTCCGCCACGCGTGCGGGCTCAACGACACCGAGATCGCCTACGTGGTGGGCGGCGAGAAGGGCGAGGTCGTCCGCACGCTCGAGGCCGCGGTCGCGTTCGCGAAGCTGCTCCTCGAGGACGTGTTCGCGGTCGACGACGTGCCGAAGCTCGGCGACGTCCTCGCGGACGCGTTCCGGGTCCTCCCGCCGACGCCCGAGGAGATCGCGGCGGCGGCCAAGCCCACCGTGGTGCCGCTCCCCGAAGGGACGCTGATCGGGAACCGCTACGAGCTCGCGGAGAAGCTCGGCGGTGGCGAGTTCGCCTACGTGTACAAGGCGCGCGACGTGCGCGTGCCCGGGCACACCGTCGCGCTCAAGCTGCTCCACCGCGTGGCGCGCACCCACGCTGCGCGCGAGGGCGCGATCCGCGAGCTCTCGCTGATCGCGTCGGCGTTCCACCCCTCGCTCGTGCAGTTCAAGGACCACGGCTGGTACGAGGACCGGCTGTGGTTCGTGATGCCGTTCTACGAAGGGCAGCTCCTGCTCGAGCGCCTCGGGGAGGGGCCGCTCGATCTCGACGACGCGCTCGCGCACTTCGAGCGCCTCGCCCGCGGGCTCGGCGCGCTGCACGCGGCCGGCATCCGGCACCAGGACATCAAGCCCGAGAACATCTTCCTCGTGGAGATGCAGCACGAGACCCTGCCGATCCTGCTCGACCTCGGGGTCGCGGCGCCGAGCGGCGAGATGGCCCTCGCCGGCACGCCGATGTACTTCCCGCCCGAGGTCGCGGGCCGGATCTTCGACGACACGCACGCGGTCCCGCTCACCGCGAAGGCCGACGTGTTCGCGCTGGCGCTGTCGTTCCTGCACTCGATCGAGGAGCCCGATCTGAGCGAGCTCGATGGCGTCGAGGTCGACGAGTTCCTGAGGCGCCGCGTCGAGACGTGCCCGCAGGGCCCGCGCCGATCCGAGCACGCGTTCCTCGCGCCGTCGTTCGAGCGCTGGCTCGCGAAGGACCCCGCGGTGCGGCCGACCGCGGTCGAGCTCGCGCTCGAGATCGCGCAGCTCCGCGCCGCGCGCGGCGGTCGCGTCGAGAAGCGCACGGTCGCGGTCCCCGCGGGCCTCCGCACCGCGGCGGCGCTCTTCACCCTCGTCGGGCTGCTGCTGCTCGCGGCGCTCGCCAGCGACACGCCGGCGCGGCCGATCCAGGTCGTGCAGGGGACCGCCCCGGCCGCGGCCGAGCCCTCGAACGAGAGCGACCGCGTCCGGCTGCTGCGCGAGCGCCTCGACACCGAGGAGCGGCGCGTGCTCGAGCTCGAGGAAGAGCTGACGGACCTGCGCCGCCGCGAGCTCGGCCTCGCGCCGCGCAGTCCTTGAGTATCGAGCAAGCCCCGTTGCGGGGAGGGCCTACTTCTTCTTGTCGAGCCCGACGTCGAAGCCGAGGCCGACCCCCGCGATGCCACCGCCGTCCTTCGACGGGTCCTTGTGCGCCTTGACGCTCGCGGCCGCGCCCGCGCTCGGCTTGGGCGCGGTGCTCGGGCCGTCGTCGGTCGGCGCGGGCACGCTCCAGTGGAGCGCCAGCGGGAACGAGATGTCGAGCGGGATCGAGGCGACCTTCGGGTTCGCGCGCGCGTGGACGACGACGTGCGCCTCGCCCTCGATGTTCGTCACCGCGGCGCGCACGTGCGCCCACTCCTGCTGCCCGGGGAACAGGAACACGCTCGACGCGCTCATGAAGATGTCGTTCGCCGTCGCGCTGTTGCAGCCCTCGGGGAGCTGGGCCTTCACCCACGTCGCGAACCGCACGATGCGGCCGGTGAGGATCTGCGCGGGCAGGGGCACGACGTCCTTGGCGCCGCGCACGCACGGGGCCTTGGCGAGCACGAGCGCGTCGCTGTTCTTCGCGCTCCCCATGCCGAGGATGCCGTTCTTGGCCAGCACCTCGGTCGGCGCGATCGCGTAGAACGCGTCGGTCGGCGTGGCGGTGTCCGCGTAGCGGCCCGCCTTGATCGTGTGCGTCGCCGGCGCGCTCACCGAGCCGGTCTTGCCGAAGATGTGCGCGAAGCCGCCCGTCGCCCCGTAGGAGCGCGCGAGCATCGTCGCGAGGCCCCACACGCCCGAGCCGAAGCACGTGCGGGCCGCGGCCCCGGAGCCCTCCGTGTGGAGCGCGACCCGGTTCGCGACCGCGCACAGCCAGCGCGTCGACTCGCGCATGCGCAGCTCGTCCCACGTCACGGCCCACTCGGGCAGCTCTTCGTTGCGCGCGTGCTCGAGCGCCTCGAACGCCTCCGGGATCTCCTGTGGGTGCGAGCCGCCGAACAGCTTCGGGGACACGCCGACGACCACCGGGATGAGCTCGCTCTCGGCGAGGTCCGCGAGGTCTGCGAGGGGCGCCGTCGAGTCGACCTCGAAGGGCACGAAGATGCACTCGGGCTCGTCGATGTCCTCGCCGCGCTCGCGGCTCGCGACGTCCTCGACCACGTGCTCGAGGTCGGTCTCGAGGAGGACCACCTCCATCTGCGCGTCCTTCGGGCACTGCGTCACGAGGAAGCGCACGCCGCGCCACGTCGCCTCGACCGCCTGCACGCCGGGGCTCGCGAGGACGTCCCGCGCCATCGCCCAGGTCGCCTCCTCGACCAGATCGCGGAGCTGGCGCGCGCCCGGCTTCGCCTTCTTCTGGGTCGAGGAAGTCGCTTTGACGAACATGCTGATGGCGCTCTTCGCGGTCTTCTCCTGGACCGCCGCCTTCTCGAAGATCGCGTCGGGATCGCCGGTGGCCTCGCCGCCGCCCGAGGGCGCCGCGGGCGCCTCGCCGCCCTCGAGGACCGCGCGCGCCGCGTCGAAGAGCTTGCCCTCGCCGAGGATCTTCTTCACCTCGTCGACGCTCGGGCTCTTCAGCCCCGCGAGCTTCTCGGCCTTCTGCGAGAGCTCGGCGAGCGTGGGCACCGCCGAGACCACGTGCTTGAGGGTGAGCGCCTTGAGCGAGTCGATCTTCAGCGTGACCGAGATCGTGTCCCCGGCTCCCACCGCGTCCGGGATGGACGCCTGGACGGAGAGACCGCGCTTCTCGAGCGCCTCGTTGAAGTCCGCTCGCGTGAGGGTGAGGGTCCTCCCACGCGCTCCGAGGCCGAATTGGCCCGCGACCAGCCAGTGGACCTGTGCTTCGCCACGATCTTCGATTTCGCCCGCCACGTTGGCTCCCTTTCCCTCGGACCGCGGGGGCCGGGAGCGGGCGTCCAGAGCGGACGGCGCTACCGGGCCCCGCCGGAGGAGCCGGATTCTTCCCGATCTTCGGGCGCCTCCGCAATGGGCAGGTGCGTCGACCCGTGCGCGCGCACGACGCGCTCGAACAGCGGCAGCCCCGAGGAGCGCATGCCGCCCCGCTGCATCACGACGATGCGGTCGGCGTCGGTGGTGCGGAACAGCCGCGGCGGGCGCCCCGGATCGCGGGGGTCCGCGTCCTCCGCGGTGACCTGCTCGTGCACCACGATCGCGCCGGCGCTGAACTCCATCGACGCGGCGAGGCGGAAGGTGCGCTCCCACCCGTTCTCGAGCGCCACGGTCGTCTCCCGCGAGAGCCACACCTGGTTCGGCCCGAGGCAGCGCTCGCCGTCCGCGTTGCGGACCTCGGGCGACATGAGCTGATCGCCGACGACCGGGAGGATCCGCGCGTAGCGAATGCAGGTCGGCTCCTCCTCGCCCTCGGCCTCCTCGCCGTCCGCGACGTTCGCGGGCGGCGCGTCCTCGTCGCTGCCGCCCTCGTCGTCGTCGGCCTCGGTCGGGCAGCGCTCGGCGTCTGCCACGATGAACTCCTGGCCTCCGCTCTCGCGCAGCCGCAGGCGCGCGCGGGAGAGCGGCATCCGCAGCGTGCCGAGCGCGCGGACGGCCACGCCCTGCTCGGAGCGCTCGGTGAGCGCGACGGGGCCGAAGCCGTCTCCGTCCGCGAAGTGGTGCGTGATCACCCAGACCGGCTTGCGCGCCACGGTGTCGCTGCGGCCGACGATGACCGACTCCTCGCTCAGCGCTACGGCCTCCGGGGCCTCCTCGTCCTCCGGCTCGTGGACGTCGCACTCGTCGTCCGTCGCGCGCCACGCGACCGGATCGCCGACGCAGTTCTGCGACGACTCCCCGCCCTCGCGGTAGCCGCGGACCACCAGATCGGCCCACTCCTCCGCGCGGAGGTTTCGCACCATCCCCCCGTCGGGGACCGGGTGCGAGGCGTAGCAGACCGGGGGCGGATCCTCCGGGGTGTCCGAGCCGCCGCAGGCGAACGCGACGAACGTCGCGAACACGACCGCGAGGCCGGGTCCCAGGAGGTACGTGGGCGTGGAGCGGGACATGGGCAGAGTCTACCGACCGGGAGAGGGGACCTGGAAGAAAGCGGCGTGCGCCGCGGACTAGTGCTGGCCGTAGCCCGGCATCTGCGGGGCGCTGGGGGGCTGACCGTACTGCTGGCCCTCCCCGGAGTCTGCGCCCTGAAGGTACCCGCCCGTGACCATGAAGTACGCCCGGGCGAAGTTTCGCCCGAACACCTCGCGACTGAAGCGATCCTCTTCGACCAGGCCCTGGTGCCGGTCGACGTAGCTCTTCCACAGCGAGGCCTTGCGCGAGTTGAAGATCGACTCGAGGAAGCCCCCTCCGCCGGTCTTGGCGAGGGCGGGGGAGCGTTGCCCGCTCAGCTGCTGCGGGGACACGCCCTGCAACATCGAGCGGATGCCCTCCATCACGCCGCTGAGCAGCGCGACCTGATGCAGGGCGAGATCCGCGAAGGCACGGGTGAGCTCGCGAGTCCGCGCGCTCCCGTCCACCGACCAGTCGAGCACGTACCGCAAGACGTCTTTCGCGTTCTGCGCGTCGTGCAGCGGGTTGCGCTCCTGCACGAGCTGGAGCGCCATCTCCTCGCCGAACTGCTCGTAGCCCTTGCGCAGCTCGACGAACGCCTGACTGTAGGCCTCGAGGAGCATCCCGACGCGCTCCATCGCGACCGCGGTGTTGACCTGCATCCCCGGCGGGACGCTCTCCTGCCCGCCGAGGCGCGCGACCCACTCCGCGGGGTCCACCTCGCCCAGCGCGGCCGGGTTGATGTCGAGCGTGCGCAGGAGCTGCCGGAACTCGGGCTCCTTCGGGAGCTGCGGGAGCTGCTGGCACAGCACGAGGACCATCGCCTCGTGGTGGTGCCCGGGCACCCGCTCGAGCTGCGCGCGGAGCTGCGCGAGCACCGCGGTCCACGACTGCCGGTACTGCTGGTAGTAGGGCTTGGTGTTCTCGATGATCCCGAACAGCGTCTGCATGTCGACGGCAGACGGGGGCGGGTGCGGGTCGCGCTGGGTGGGCCGGGCCATCCCGGGCGGCGGCGCGCCGCCCGGCGTGAACATCATCGTGTGCTGCTCGAGCGTCGCCGGGTCGTTCGGGTTGAACATCATCGTCGCGTTCGTCACGGCCGACGACTCGCCCGGCGAGGTGTTCAAGCTGAAGATCGTCGTCCGCGGCGCCGCGTACATGTCCGGCGTGACCTGCGCCCGCGCGAAGGAGAGCTGCAGCGGGCCGATCCGCAGGTCCGACTGCGGATCGACCTCGACCTGCACGTGGCGCGCGAGCCGCCGTCCCGCCAGCGTGGTCCCGTTCGTCGAGCCGAGGTCC
>JAYRVK010000914.1:0-1967 GCA_041918555.1 Sandaracinaceae bacterium | reverse complement strand
TGCTCTCGCTCTCGCTGCCTTGCGCCGCCGCCGCGCAGGAGAGCCTGCTCCCCGGCCTGCGCGACGCCGCGCGCGCCGCGCCGCGCGACTACGACGCGCAGGTGGCGCTCGGCCGCGCGCTGATCGACGCGGGCCGCTTCCGCGAGGCGTCGACCACGCTGACCCGCGCGGCCCGGCTGCGCCGAGACGATCCCGGCGCCCAGTACGAGCCGATCCGCGTCCTCTTCGAGCAGCGCGAGCACCAGCGCGCGCGCGCCGCGTGCCGCGCCGTCAGCCGCGCCGCGCGCGACAGCGCGATCGCGCGCGTGTGCACCGCGCGGGCGTTCCTCGCGTGGAACCGGAGCGGGCGGGCGTTCGAGGAGCTCGAGGCGGCGCTCGCCGCGGCGCCGAGCGACTACGAAGCGCTCCTCGCGCTCGGCGACGCGCACCGGCTCCGCGCGGACGTCGCCGAGGCGGAGTCCGCGTACCGCCGCGCGATCCAGGCGAGCCCGACCGCGAGCGAGCCGCACCTCGGGCTCGGGATGCTCTACGCGCAGGCGCAGCGGCAGGCCGACGCGCTCGCCGCGCTGCGCCGCGCCGAAGAGCTCGCGCCCGCCGACCCCGACGTCGACTACTGGATCGGCCAGCTCGCGAGCGGTCAGGACGCGGTCGCGCACCTCCGCGACGCGGTCGCGAACCGGCCTGGCTGGGCGATCGCGATGGCCGAGCTCGGCGACGCGCTCCTCGACGCGGGCGACACGGACGGCGCGATCCAGACCTACCGCCAGGCGATCGCGGCCGACTCGCACCTCGCGCACGCGCGCGCGGGGCTCGGCCGCGCCCTGATCCGCGCCGGCGACCTGCCGGCGGCGGAGGCCGCGCTGAACGAAGCGATCGAGATGGTCCCGAACGACGCGGGCTCCGCGGCGGCGCTCGCCGACGTGTACGCGCGCACCGATCGAATCGAGGAGGCCTACGCCCAGTACCGGCGCGCGGCGGACCTCGATCCGCGCGACCCCGAGCCGCTCACGAGCGCGGCGCGCCTCGCGATGCAGCAGCAGCGCCCGGTGCTCGCGGCGGGCTTCCTCCAGCGCGTCCTCGCGGTGCACCCGAACCACGGGCCCGCGCTCGTGCTCATGGGCGACGTCCTGCGCGAGCGGCGCCAGACGCAGCAGGCGCGCGAGCTCTACCAGCGCGCGCTCTCGGGGACCGGCGAGGTCGACCGCGCCGCGGTGCAAGCCGCCTTGCGGGCGCTGACCGGGGGCTGAGTTTGCCGAGGGGGCTGCTCGCACCCTCCCCCAACGCGCGCAGGCGCGCGCCCCACCCTCGTCCGAACGCGCTGGCGCGCGTTCGACCCCATCGCGGGGCGATGGGTCCCCCTCGCCCGACGGCCGGCGCTGCGCGCCGGCCTGGCCTCGACTGATTCATCGACACCAGTCACCGAATCGTTCGCCGGCCGGTCTCGTCTCGATCCAGCAAGCTGTCTTGCGTCTCGGCGCGTTGGGTCAGTCGACGCGCGGCCCGCCGACGCGAGCGATCACGCGCGCGGGGAGCGCGCGGCCCGAGACGTCCGCGCGCAGGCGCGTCAGCGTCTCGATCATCGTCGAGCGCAGGTGCGGGTCGTCGCCGAGCGCGCGGTACGCGTCCTCGCACGCGGCGAGCGCCTCCGAGGCGTCGCCGGCGGCGCGGATCCGCGCCTCGTGCCCGGCGCGCACCTCGAGCCCGTAGCTCCGGGCCGAGCGGAACAGGCTCACGAGGATGCCCATCCCGTCCGTGTAGCTCTCGCCGCGCTCGGTCTGGACGCGGCGCGGGACGAGGTTCGTGACCGCGCCGATCAGCGCCGCGATCGCGACCGCCTGCAGGGCGATCACGCCGATCGCGTCGGTGCGCGACAGGAGCGCGTCGGGCCCGATCGCGAGCGCGATCGCCGAGACCAGCAGCAGCTCGCCTCCGGGGCCCGCCGCGTACACGACCGCGCTCTTCCAGCG
>JAYRVK010000913.1:0-15755 GCA_041918555.1 Sandaracinaceae bacterium | reverse complement strand
TCGCCGATCGCGCCCCGGCCGGCGAGCTCGCGGACCGCGCCCTCGCCTCGACGACCGCGAGCCTCGACGCGATGCTCGCGTTCGTGCGCGGGCGGCGCGCGGCCGCGGAGGGCGACGACGAGGCGGCGGCCACCGCGTTCGCCGACGCGTTCGCGGCCGATGAGGGCTTCTCGCTGGCCGCGCTCCGGCGGGCCGAGGCGCTCGAGCGGCTCGGGCGCGTCGAGGCGGCCAGCGAGTCGCTGCGCGCGGCGCTCGCCAACCGAGACCGCCTCGCGCCGGCCGACATCGTGCGGGCCGAGGCGCGGCTCGCCGAGTGGCAGGGGCAGCAGGCGCGCGCGGTCGCGCTTCTGCGCGTGCACACGCTCGAGCAGCCCGAGGACGTGGAGGCGTGGCGGCGGCTCGCCGAGATCCAGGCGCGGCTCGGCCCGGTCACCGGGCGGCCGCCGCAGGACGCGCTGAACCCGCTCGAGCGCGTGCTCGAGCGCGCGCCCCACGATCGCGCCGCGCTCGAGCTCGCGATGGCGCTCACCGCGGACGGCGGCGACCTCGACGCGATCGGTGCGTTCGTGGAGCGCTTCGAGGAGGCGGACCGGCCGCCGTACGCGCTGGCGGCGGCGATCGCGCGGGGCGACGAGGACGCGATCCGCGCGGCCGGCGACGTCGCCGTGCCGTCGCTGCTGCTCCTGTCCCTGCCGGAGCTCCGCGGCCACGCGTGGCTCGCCGCGCGCGGCGACGACGCCGCGGGCGCCCTGCCCTTCGCGGAGCACGCGCTCGCGCACGGGCGCCCGGGCGCCGCGGTCGAGCGGCTCGAGTCGGTCTGGAGCTCGCTCACGCCCTTCGACGCGGAGCGCGCGCTGGGCCTGCTGATCCTGCCGCCCCTCGCGGTGCCCGACGCGGCGCTCGCCCGGCTGTGCGAGCGCGCCGCCGAGGCCGACGGCGAGGCGGACGCCGACGACCCGCACGAGGTGGATCGCGCGCGGATCCGGGTCTTCCTGAGCGCTGCGTGCGCGCGCCGCGCCGGTCGAGACGACGAGGCGAGCGGGGCGATCGCCGCGCTGCGCGCCGAGACCGGGCCGCACGCCCCGATCGCCGCGATGCTCGCCGCGCAGCTCGAGGCGTGGATCGCGCTCGACGGAGGCGCGCCGGAGCGCGCGATCGAGCTCCTCGACGCGGCGCCCGTCGAGATCCCGCCGCGCCGGATCGAGCGCTCGCCGATCCTCGCGGGGACCCTCGGCCGCTGGGCGCGGACGGAGGCGCTCCTGCGGCTCGACCGGCTCCCCGAGGCGCTCCACTTCGCGCAGTCCCTCCCGCACCCCGCGGGGGCGTCGCGCGCGCTCGCCGCGATCGCGCTGCGCCGCGCCGGCGACGTGTACCGCGAGGCCGAGCGCGCGCACGAGATGCAAGAGACCTACGCGCGGTTCTTGCGCCACCGCGCGGAGTGCGACGCGGCCCTCGAGGACGAGCGCGACGAACTGCAAGCTTCGTTGCGCGCTGCACGCGAAGCGGCGCGCGAGGCGGAGCACGAGGAGTGATCGCGCGCGGCGACGCCACCGTCGACCGCGGCACCATCCACTGGGAGGCCCGGGGGGAAGGACCACCGGTCCTCCTGATCCAGGGCGTCGCCTGCGCGGGCCAGACGTGGCGCCCGCAGATCGACGGGCTCGCGGATCGCTACCGCTGCGCGTGGCTCGACAACCGCGGGGTCGGCGGGTCGACCGCGCCGACCGAGGGGCTCTCGATCCCGCGCATGGCGGAGGACGCGCTCGCGGTGATGGACGCGCTCGGCTGGGATCGCGCGCACGTGGCCGGGCACTCGATGGGCGGGCTGATCGCGCAGGCGCTCGCGATCCGTGCGCCCGAGCGCGTGCGGAGCCTCGCGCTCCTGAGCACCTTCGCGCGCGGCGTGCAGGGCGCGAGCCCGGGCCTCGACGTGATGTGGCTCGGGATCATGATGCGCGTGGGGACGCTCCGCGCGCGGCGGCGCGCGGCGATCCGCCTGGTCTTCCCGGACAGCTACCTCGCCGGCCGCGACCTCGACGCGATGCACGAGGAGCTCGCGGCGATCTTCGGGCGCGACCTGGCCGCGCAGCCGCCGGTCGCGATGACGCAGGTCGGCGCGATGCGCCGCTACGACCCGAGCGCCGAGGCCGCGTCGATCGCGCACCTGCCCGCGCTCGTGCTCACAGGCGAGCGCGATCGGATCGCGAAGCCGGCCCACACCGTCGAGCTCGCGGCGCGCTTCGGCGCCACGCCGATCGTGCTGCCGGGCTCCGGGCACGCATGCACGATCCAGGACGCCGACGAGGTGAACCGCCGCCTCGCCGAGCACTGGGCGTCGGCGCCCTGAGCGTCACGAGATCGTCGAGCCCGGCTCGCTCTCCGCGCCGACCGGGTGCAGCGCCCCGCCGCGATCCTCGGCCATCAGCAGCATCCCCTGGCTCTCGAGGCCGACCATCGCGCGCGGCGCGAGGTTCGCCACCACCACCACCCGCTTGCCGAGGAGATCCTCGGGGCTCAGGTGCTCGGCCACGCCGGCCAGGACCTGTCGCGTCTCGAAGCCGAGATCGACCTCGCACCGGATGAGCTTCTTCGACTTCTTCACGCGCTCGGCGACCTTGACCACGCCGACCCGCAGGTCGAGCTTGGCGAAGTCGTCGTAGGTGATGGTCGCGCGCAGCGGCGCGTAGGGCAGCCCGCCCCGGGCCGCCTCGGCGGCGCGCGTAGCGAGCAAGTCTCGTTGCGCCTGGATCGCGTCCTCCTCGACCTTCGCGACGAGGATCTCGGGCGCGCCGAGCGGAGCGCCCGCGGAGAGCAGCGACCGCGCGGCGTCGTCCCAGCCGAGCGCGCCGGTCGCCGCGCCGGGCGTGCTCGGCCGCACGCCGTCGAGGCGCAGGATCCCGCGGAGCCTCGCGGCGGTGAAGGGGAGGAACGGCTCGGCGAGGATGGAGAGCGCCGCGCAGAGCTGGAGGCTCACGTGGATCGTCGCGTCGCAGCGCGCGGGGTCTTTCGTCCGCGTCGCCCAGGGCTCGGCGTCGTTGAAGTACTTGTTGCCGAGCCGGCCGAGCGCCATCAGCTCCTGCACCGCGTCGCGCATGCGGTGCTGGTCGATCAGCGCGCCGATCCGCGCCGGGTACGCGGCCATCTCCGCGAGCACGGCGCGATCCGCGTCGGACGGATCCCGGAGCGCGGGGACCGTCCCGCCGAGGTACTTGGCCGCGAACTGGATGGTGCGGTTCGCGAAGTTCCCGAAGTTGTCGGCGAGCTCGTTGTTCACGTGCGCCGCGAAGTCCGACCAGGTGAAGTCCGCGTCGCGCGTCTCGGGGAGCGTGCGCAGGAGCGAGTAACGGAGGTAGTCGGGCGGGAACGCCTCGAGCGCCTCGCCGAGCCACACGGCCCAGCCGCGGCTCGTCGAGAGCTTGTCGCCCTCGAGGTTGAGGAACTCGTTGGCGGGGACGTTCTCCGGCAGCACGTAGCCGCCGTGCAGCATCAGCATCAGCGGGAAGCTGATCGTGTGGAACACGATGTTGTCCTTGCCGATGTAGTGGACGAGGCGCGTGTCCTCGCGCTGCCAATAGGTCCTCCAGCGCTCGGGATCGCCGAGCCTCGCGGCCCACTCGCGCGTCGCGGACACGTAGCCGATCGGCGCGTCGAACCACACGTAGAGGACCTTGCCCGCCGGATCCACGCCGGCCGCGCGCGCCACGTCCTCGGGGACGGGGACGCCCCAGGGGAGATCGCGCGTCATGGCGCGGTCGCCCAGCCCGAGGGTGAACCAGCTCTTGATCTGGCCGAGCACGTTGGGCTTCCAGTGCGCCTTCTCCGCGATCCACGCCTCGACGCGCGCCTGGTGCGCGCCCATCGGGAGATAGAAGTGCGTGGTCTCGCGCCACTCGAGCGCGGCGTCGCTCAGCGTGCTGCGGGGCTCGATGAGCTCCTTCGGGCTCAGCGCGGTCCCGCACTTCTCGCACTGGTCGCCGTAGGCCGAGAGGAAGCCGCAGTGGGGGCAGGTCCCGACCACGAAGCGATCCGCGAGGAACATCTCCACGGCGGGGTCGTACGGGAGCAGCTCGGCCTTGGTGGTGAACGCGCCGTTCGCGGCCATCGTGCGGAAGAACTCGGTCGCGGTGTCGTGATGGACCGGCGAGCTCGTGCGGCCGTAGTGATCGAAGCTCATGCCGAGGGCCGCGAAGTCCTTCTCCGCCATCGCGTGGTAGCGGTCGACGACCTCGCGCGGCGCGACGCCGTCGGCGAGCGCGCGCTTGACGATGGCGGCGCCGTGCTCGTCCGAGCCGCAGATGTAGACGACGTCGCTCCCCTTCAGCCGGTGGTAGCGGACGAACACGTCGGCGGGGAGGTACGCGCCCGCGAGGTGGCCGAGGTGGATCGGCCCGTTGGCGTACGGGAGCGCGGAGGTGACGAGGATGCGCTTGCTCTCGCTCATGGGACGCGGATGCTAGCACCGCCCGGTGCGCGGTCATCGCGGGCCGCGCTAGGCTGCGAGCCATGCGCGCCGCGCTCACCCTCGCCGCCGTCCTCGCCGCCGCGTGCGATCCCGCGAGCCCCGCGGACGCGGGCGCGGGACCGGACGCCGGCACGGGACCGGACGCGGGCGCCGACGCCGACGCGGGCGCCGACGCGGGCACCCTCGACGCCGCGGTCCCCCCGCAGCTTCGCGTGCTCGTCTTCACCCGCACGACCGCGTTCCGGCACGACTCGATCGAGGACGGCGTGACCGCGCTCGAGGCGCTCGCCGCGGAGCGCGGCTGGGCGCTCGAGGCCACCGCGGACGCGACGCAGATCTCCTCCGCTTCGCTGACGGACGTGGACGTGCTCGTGTTCCTGAGCACGACGGGCGATCCCCTCGACGCCGCGCAACAGGACGCGCTCGAGGCGTTCGTGCGCGGCGGGGGCGGGTGGGTCGGCGTCCACGCGGCGGCGGACTGCGAGTACGGCTGGCCGTTCTACGGCGAGCTCGTCGGCGCGTGGTTCGCCCGGCACCCGACGATCCAGGGCGCGACGCTCGTGGTCGAGGACCGCGATCACCCCGCGACCGCGCACCTCGACGCGACCTGGACGCGCAGCGACGAGTGGTACGACTTCCAGCGCAACCCGCGCGCGGACGTGCGCGTGCTGATCGCGATCGACGAGGCCACGTACTCGGGCGGCGGGATGGGCGCGGACCACCCGATGACGTGGGCGCACGAGATCGACGGAGGCCGCAGCTTCTACACGGCGCTCGGGCACACGCGCGAGACGTTCGCGGAGCCGGGCTTCCGCGCGCTCCTCGCGGGGGCGGTGGAGTGGGCCGCGCGGCGCTGACGCCTCGCTGGACGGGGATCGGGGTCGCGCTCGCCGCGGTGGCGATCGGCACGGCCGCGATCGCGCTCGACGCGCCGCCGCGCGAGGCGGTGCCGCGCTGGCTCGCGCTGCTCGGCGCCTCGAGCCTCGCGCTCGGGCTCGCGGGGCTCGCGGCCGCGCGCCTGCCCGGGCGCCAGCTCGCCGTCGCGGCGGTCGCGGGGGCCGCGCTCCTGCGCTTCGCGGTCCTCTCCGCGCCGGTCTCGCTCTCGGACGACGTGCACCGCTACGTGTGGGACGGCGCGCTGACGATCCACGGGCGCTCGCCCTACGCGCAGCGCCCCATCGACGTCGTCGGGGCCGCCCCCGGCCTCGAGGCCGAGCGGCTCGGGGACCTGAACTCGCCGCGCTACTTCACGGTCTACCCGCCGCTCGCGCAGGTCGCCTTCGCCGCCGCGGCGTCCGTCGAGCCGTGGGTCGACGGCGCGCTCGCGCTCCGCGCGTCGTTCGGGATCTTCGATCTCCTCGCCGTCGTCGCGCTGCTCGCGCTCCTCGACCGGCTCGGCCGCGCGCGCGGGTGGGCGCTCGCGTACGCGTGGAACCCGCTCGTCTACTGGGAGCTCGTCGCGGGCGGGCACACCGAGGCGCTCCTCGTCCCCCTCCTCGTGCTCGCCGCGGTCGCCGCGATCGACGCGCGGCCCGAGCGCGCCGGCCTGCTCCTCGGCCTCGCGGCGAGCGCCAAGCTCACCGCGCTCGTCGTGCTCCCGCTGTTCGTCGTCCACCTCGCCGCGCGCCGCGGGCTCGGCCGCGCGCTCGGCGCCGCCGGGCTCGCCCTCGCCGTGCTCGCGCTGGGGTTCCTCCCCTTCGCGAGCGCCGCGCTGATCCCGAACGTGCGCGAGTCGCTGGCGCTGTTCGGCGGGCGCTTCTCCTTCAACGCGCCGCTCTACTACGCGCTCCGCGACGCGATGGGCTACGTGGAGGGGCTGCGTCCCCCCGTCGATCCCGTGCTCGTCCCCGCGCTCGCGGCGGCGACGCTCTGGTCCCTCGCGCTCGTGGTCTTCGTGCAGGACGGCACGCGCGAGCGCTTCGTCGCGGGGCTCGCGCTCGGCTTCCTCGCGCTCTTGTTGTTCGCGCGGGTGGTCCATCCCTGGTACCTCGCGCCCGCGCTCGCGTTCGGCGTCGCGGCGCGGAGCCCGTCGATCCTCCTCGCGAGCCTGCTCCTGCCGCTCAGCTACCTGCGCTACCACCCGTTCGGCCGCGAGGAGCCGTGGGTGCTGCTCGCCGAGTTCGTCCCGATCCTGACCGTGCTCCTCGTCGAGATCGGCCTCCGCATCACGGCGCCGAACGCGCTACCCTCCCCGCGAGGACGGCGCTCGCCCCCGTGAGCTACACGGACTACTACGACGTGCTCGGAGTCGCGCGCGACGCGCCGGCGGCGGAGATCCAGAAGCGCTACCGGACGCTCGCGAAGAAGTACCACCCCGACGTCAGCAAGGAGCCGAACGCGGAGGAGCGGTTCAAGGCGATCGGCGAGGCCTACGAGGTCCTCAAGGACGACGAGAAGCGCGCGCTCTACGACAAGTGGGGGCCGCATTGGCGTGCGATCTCGGAGGGTCGGGCGCCGCCCGTGTCGGACGCGGACGTCAAGTTCGATTTCGGTCGCTACGACGTCGGCTCGAACCTCAACGACCTCAACGCGATCTTCGAGCAGGTGTTCGGCGGGACCGGCCCCGGCCGCGCGCGTGGGTTCCGCGGCAAGCGCCGCGGGGAGCCGGCGGACTCGGAGACCCTCCTCGAGCTCGGCGTCGCCAAGGCGTTCCAGGGCGGGCCGCGCGAGATCCACTTCGTCGAGCCGCAGACCGGCACGAAGCGCCGGCTCACCGTCAACGTGCCGCCCGGCGTGCGCGAAGGGCAGCGGATCCGCCTGAGCGGCCAGGGCCGCAACGGCCGCGATCTGCTGCTCTCGGTGCGCCTCGTGTCGGACGACCAGTTCCGCCTCGAGGGGGACGACGTGCGCGTGGTGCTCCGCGTCTCGCCCGCGGAGGCGGCGCTCGGGACGAACGCGCCGCTCGAGACGCTCGACGGCCGCGTGAAGATCCGCGTGCCACCCGGGTCCTCGAGCGGGCGGGTCATCCGGCTCCGCGAGCGCGGCTACCCGCGCAAGGCGGGCGGACGCGGCGACCTCCTCGCCGAGATCCGCATCGTGGTTCCCGCGGAGCCGACGCCCGAAGAGAGGAGGCTCTACGAGGAGCTGGCGCGGGTCTCGCGCTTCGATCCGAGGGAGGGATGAAACTCGCAATTGCGTCGCGATCTGGCGCACCATGGCCAGTCGGATGAGCGATCCGGAACGCAAGCCCCCAGAGCGACCGACTCTGCGCCCTCGGGTGCGCGAGGAGACGGCCGATCTGCCGGCGCGCGTCGAGGACGACGAGGAGGAAGTGCCGGCGACGCAGGCGCTGTCGTTCGAGGACCTCGAGGAGCTCGGATCGCTCCTCGACGACGCCGAGGCGGGGATCGACAAGATCGTCTCGCTCGAGAGCCAGCAGAAGGAGCCCCTCGCCTCCGCGCGGCCGCCGGACGAGCCGACGCGGCGGCTCCCGACCATCGGGATGTTCGGTCCGTACGCCATCGTCGGGCGCCTCGCGCTCGGGGGGATGGCCGAGATCCTCCTCGCCCGCGAGGAGTCGGAGGGCGCGGGCGGCCGCTACCTCGTGGTCAAGCGCATCCTCGCCGAGTACGAGCGCGACCAGTCCTTCGTCGAGATGTTCCTCGACGAGGCGCGCGTGATGATGCGCCTCGCGCACCCGAACGTGACCCACGTCTACAAGTTCGGGAGGCAGGACGGCACGCACTTCATCGCGATGGAGTACGTCGCCGGCGCGTCCTTCGGGAAGCTCATCCGCAAGGCGCGCAAGAGCGGCGGGGTGCCCGTCCACGTGGCGTGCAAGATCATCGCGCTCGTCGCCGAGGCGCTCGATCACGCGCACAACGCGAAGAACGAGGACGGGAGCGAGCTCGGCATCGTCCACCGCGACGTCACGCCCGACAACATCATGGTCTCGTACGACGGGTCGGTGAAGCTCCTCGACTTCGGGATCGCCAAGGCTGCGACGCGCTCGCACAAGACGCAGGCCGGGGTCGTGAAGGGGAAGTTCGCGTACATGGCGCCCGAGCAGTGCCGCGCGAAGGACCTCGACCATCGCGTGGACGTGTTCGCGCTCGGGGTCTGCCTCTACGAGGCGATCACGGGCCGACCGCTCTACCGGCGCGAGACCGAGTTCGAGACGATGGAGGCGATCGTCCGCGGGCCCGTGCCCAGGCTCGCCGACCGCGTTCAGAACCCGCCCAAGGAGCTCGAGGCGATCTTCGCGAGGTGCCTCGCGAAGAAGCCCGAGGATCGCTACCAGTCCGCGGGAGAGCTCGCGGAGTCGCTCGGCGAGTTCATCGCGCTCCGCGGCAAGGTCGTGACGGCGCGGCGCATCAAGGAGCTGATGGAGAAGCTCTTCGCCGAGGAGATGCGCCGCGGCCCCACGGTGGACACGACGCCCTTCGGGAGCTCGTTCCACATGGGCTCCGACGTGGCCTCGATGCTCGCGTTCTCGACGGGGGACGGCGACGCGCTGCCGGACCTCCCGGTGCCGGACATCCCGCTGATCGAGGATCCCTTCAACATCGCGCCCCTCGCCGAGCCGCAGGACGCGCGGCCGGGGGCGCCCGGATCGCTGTCGCAGAAGGCCGGGAGCGCGCTCTACCAGCCGGACCCGATCGGGCCGGCCGCCGCTCACCCCCTCGCGACCGATCGCCGGCCGGCGCCGACCGCGCCGAGCGCGGTGGGGCGCGCGATCCGGCCCGCCGAGCGCTCGAGCGGCGCCGGCGCGAAGTACGCGGTGCTCGCCGTCGTCGCGGTGTTGCTCGTCGGCCTCGGGGTCGGCGGCTGGTACGTGTTCCTGCGCCCCCCCCCTGCGCCGGTGGACCGCGGGCCCGCCGTCCCGGTCGTCCACACGGGCACCTTGCGGATCGACTCGGCCCCGTCGGGTGCGACCCTCACCGTCGACGGCGTCGACCGCGGCACGACCCCGGCGGTGGTGGCGGACCTCGCGACCGGCAGCCACCCGGTGCGGCTCGTGCTCGCGGGCTACGTCACGCACGAAGGCCAGATCGAGATCCGCGCGGACCAGACGACCGAGGTGAGCCAGCCCCTCGAGAGCGAGACCCCCGAGGAAGAGGGCCCGATGGAGACGGGCACGCTCAACCTCACGAGCGCGCCGAGCGGCGTGCGCGTGTTCCTCAACGGCAACGAGCTCGGGACGACGCCGCTCCGCGACGTGCGGGTGCCCGCGGGGCTGATCGCGCTCGAGCTCGAGCTGCCCGACGGAGAGCGCGTCCGCCGCGGCGTGATGGTCGCGCCGAACGACGCGACCTCGACGCACCTCGACCTCACGAATTGAGCTGGCGTGTCGCGTGGGCGGCGCCTCAGGGCGCGCGCGCGACGCGCAGGGTCGTCAGCTCGGACAGGGTCACGCTGGAGGGGCTGCCGACGAGCAGGACGAACGCCTCCTCGTCCGGGATGACGCGGATGGGCTGCGCCGTGTACGTCTCGCACTCCGCGCTCGTCAGCTCGACGCTCAGCGGGGGCAGCGGGACGTCGACCAGGCCCTCGGGGGTCACCTCGACGAGCCCGCTCTCCTCGCCGTCCCACGCGATCGCGAAGAGCCGCCCGCTCGAGTCGTGGCGGCCGTCGCGGATCGGCCGCGGATCCTCCGCCACCACGGCGCCGGTCGAGGCGTCGAGCACCAGCGTCCCGGCGCCCGGCCGGCCCGCCACGAGCCAGCGCTCCCCGAGGGGCAGCCACCCGTGGGCGAAGCTCGTGTGGTCGAGCGCGGGGTCGAGCTCCCCGTAGCCGAGCGCGAGCAAGGTCTCCGCGCCGTCGGGCGCGAGGCACAGGTTGTCGGCACCGCGGAAGCCGCAGAGCCGGCCGTCGCCCGTCACGATCTCCGGGGACAGCGTGCCCACGCGCGCGGTCACGTCCTCCACCGTCCCGTCCGGGGCGGCGATCACCCAGCGGAACTCGCTGCTCGTCCCCCGCCGCAGCTGGGCCAGCACCCCCCCGCCGCTCACGGGGGAGAGCTCGCGGACCGTGAAGCCCTCGGGCAGCGGCGCCTCGAGGCTCGCGTCGCGCCCGTCGAGGCGCAGGAAGGGGACGGCCGGCGCGCCGCCCTCCGTGCCGGCGGTCCACAGGCCGCGGCCCGCGGTGTCGGCCATCCACTCGCTCCCCCGCGCCCGCTCCCGCCCGCCCGCCATCGACCAGCCGAGGCGGAAGCCGCCGGCGCCGTAGCGGTGGGTGTCCGTGACGAAGCCGCCCCCGCTCACCGGCGCGATCGCCATCTGGATCTCAAAGTGGAGGTCCGTCTCGGCCTGCGGGAAGCTGCCCCCCGAGAGGAGCGTCGGCCGCAGCAGCGCGGGGCCGAGGGAGGGCAGCGCCTCGTGCTCGACCGTCAGGGCGTCCGGCGCGCAGAGGTCCACCTCCGGCCCCGGCAGCACGACGCCGCAGCCGGTGGCGCGGTCGAGGGCGACGGAGGCCGGCGCGCCCCCCTGCCGCCAGCCCTCGGCCGGCAGCTCCCCGGCCCCGAGCGCGCCGCACACCAGCACGGCCCCCGAGCGGTCGAGCTGGACGAAGGTGAGGGCCGTCCCCCGCCGCGGGGCGAAGGGCACGGCGGGGCTCGTGAGGCGGGCCGCGTAGAAGCGGACCTCGTCGTGGAGCAGGGCCTCGCCGGGCGCCGGCCGGTGCGGCGCGACGGTGATCGCGAGCAGCCGCGTCCCGCCGTCGGTGGTGAAGGCCGCGCGGAGCTGCTCGCGGTCCGGCAGGTCGAGCACGGCGAGCCGCTCGAGGCCCGGCTCCGGCTCCATCACGAGCCGGTCCACCGCGCCCCCCTCGGACACGAAGAGCACCTCGCGCCGGTCGTGGAAGAGCTGCGTGGAGAGCCGCGCCGTGCCCACCTCGAAGAGCAACTCGGGCGCGCTCAGCCGCCGCCCGTCGAAGTACGAGCGCGCCACCGCGCCCGTCGCCCCGACGAGCACCAGCGGCAGCGGGGAGGCGCCGTCCCAGGTCGGCGGCGCGATCACGCGCGGGCCGACGAGGCGCAGGGGGGTGCTCGAGTCCTCGACGTAGGCCCAGCGGTCGCGGTCCATCGCCGGCTCGCGCAGGGCGTCCGTGACGAACCAGTCCGCGTCGATCGCCCGGTACTCCACGAGCTCGCCGGCGGCGTCGTACTCGTAGACCCGCGGGCCCACCGCCCCGGACCCGTCGGTCGGGATGACGTCCAGGCGCGCCCCGTCCGCGCGGCGGACGCGGAAGGCGGTGGAGCGGAGCGCCTCGACGTCTCCCCCGCCCACGAGGAGGGCGCCGTTGGGCGTGGGCACCGCGGCCACGTCGAGCACGAAGTCCACGTCGCTCGCGAAGTTCAGCGACTCCGCGCCCACCAGGAAGCCCGTGCTCCAGCTGCGGACCCCCCCGCCGGTCAGCACGCGGTAGCCGTGCTCTGCGCAGCCCTCTCGGTCGCCCGACCTGGGCATCTCGCGCAGGACCGCCTCCGCCTTCAGGCAGGCGTTCGCCTCCTCGCCGCCCACCGCCTGCACGCCGTTGATCGCGACGACCGGCCAGCCGTCTCCGAAGTCCACGGCCGAGGCGCTCCAGGGCGGCGGGTAGGAGAGGTGCGTGTCCGAGCAGCAGCGGGGCTCGGGAGGCTCGAGCCGCAGCTCTCGGGCGTAGGGCACGCGCTCGAGGGGCGTCCGCGGCAGCGCCGGGCCGTCGGTCCAGTCCGCCGGCGCCTCGAGGGGCACGAGGCCCGCGCGGTACTCCACGAGCGGGGCGCCCGCCTCGTCCACGATGTCGAGCAGGCCGACGCCCTCCGCGTAGCGCCGCTCGTTGGCCAGCGCCGCCCCGTCCGAGAACGCGATCTCCTGCCGGACGGTCCACACCTCCCGCTCGCCCCACACCGTCCGCTCCGCGGCGTGCCCCCGCACGGTGAAGGTGATCTCGCCGTAGTCGCGCTCCTCCTCCTGCTCCGCAGGAACGCGCCAGATCATCCCCTCGCGCAGGGGCGCGGGGAGGGTGAGCCGAGGCCCGCTCGCCAGGAGCCCGTCCCGGTAGCCGCCGTGGAGCAGGAGCCCCTCCTCGCCCTCGCTCAGCCAGAGCAGCCCGTCTGCGGTCTGCACCTCGGTCAGGGCGGAGCCCTCGCGCGCCTCCGGCCCCAGGAACGCGACGAGGTCGCCGCCGATCCGGCCGTCCTCGAAGAAGCGCGCGCCAGGGCGCAGCGGCGCGAGATCCCCCTCGGCGTCCGCGCCGCTGCCGCGGTCGAGCCAGGTCACCGGCGCCGGGCCTCCGGGCTCCGGGTCGCAGCCGAGGCCCGCGAGCAGCGCGGCGAGCGCCACGCGGAGCGCGCGGCCCCTCACTCGCACTCCACGCGCGAGAGCCGGCCGCTGTAGGAGCGGTAGATCGTCCCGATGCCCTCCGTCTGCTCGATCGTCACGGTCGCCTCGTCGCCGCTGATCGCCCAGCGGAGGTCGTACTCGTCGCGGCCGAACTGTCCGGCGCGGGCGACCACGGTGCACTCGTCGGTCAGGACGACCGAAGGGACGAGCGTGGGCGTCGCCTCGCCGAGCACCTCTCCGTCCCGCACGAACCAGGGGAAGCGGAGCCAGGTCGAGTCCTCGGAGAAGCCCCACTCCAGCGCGGGGTCGGCGTAGCGATCCAGGCCCACCTCGGCGCCCTCGGCGGACGACTCCGTCCGGCCGGTGAGCGAGCCGCGCCAGCAGCCAGCGGGCCGACAGCCGTCGGGCAGGAGCGGCACGAGCTCGGGGGACAGCAGGCTGGTGTCGAAGGGGGTGCTCGCGCGATCGCCCTCGAGGTGCATCGTGAACGAGCCCGACTGCATGTCCGACCCCGTCCAGCCCACGAGCGTGCCCTGCACGTCGGCCGCGAGGTGCGCGCCGCTGACGACGATGCTCCCCGCCCCGAGCGCGAAGCGGTACATCCGGTGGTCCCGGAACACATAGGTGCAGGACCCACCGGGCACGAGCGCCCCCGCCGCGTCGAAGGTGAACCGGCAGACGCTGTCCCTCGTCTCGGGCTCGCCAGGGTAGGCTGGCGCGTCGCCACTGGGCCTCGTGTAGAGGGTCACCTCGTAGGGCGGCCCGCCGGCGAGGAAGCACGTGTCCGGGGCGTGCCGCAAGGGATCGCGTACGTAGGTCGGGCTCCCATCATAGGAGAGCTGCAGCTCGGCGGCCCACGCCTCCGAGCCGCAGTAGGTGCTCGCGGTCTCGGGGGCGCAGCCCACGAGTGCCCCCAGGGCGACGATGACCATCATCCCACGCACTTGTAAGACTGAAAGAATACCGCCCGCTCCCGGCGGGGCGTTGCGTCCGGTCAAGGCGGTGCGTGTGCGCCTGAGCCAATCGCCCTCGAGCGCCTCCCGGCGCGCTCAGGACGGCGGCACGCAGACGCCGTCGCCGGTGCTGAGCGCCTCGCAGACGTAGCCGCTGCGGCAGTCGCTCGCGGTGCGGCACTCGGCGAGGCACACCACGGCGCCCGCGTCGACGCACAGCGACCCGGCCGGGCAGAACGAGGTGCAACCTTGCGTGCAGTATCCACCCGGGAAGCCCTCGCCGGCGGTGATGCAGATCCCGCCCGAGGTGGGCGCGCACTGCGCGTCGCTCGTGCACGGCGCGCCGATCGGCACGGAGCACGAGCCGAGCTGGCAGCTCGAGCCGCTCGGGCAGGTCACCCCGCAGCCGCCGCACGCGGTGGGATCGGTGTCGGTGTCGACGCAGCGTCCGCCGCAGCTCGTCTCGCCGCCCGCGCACGTACACGCCCCGCCCGCGCAGGTCTGGTCGAGCGCGCAGGCGCGACCGCACCCGCCGCAATGCTCCGGGTCCGTGCTCGTGTCCACGCAGCGATCCGTGCAGAGGCGCAGGCTCCCGCAGTCTGCCTGGCACCGCCCGGACACGCAGAGCTCGCCGTCGCCGCAGGCCATCCCGCACCCCCCGCAGTGCGCGGGATCCGTCGTCGTGCTCACGCAGGCGTCGCCGCAGCGCGTCTGGCCGGCGCCGCACGCGAGGCGGCACGCGCCGTCCTCGCAGCTCTGGCCGCCCGGGCACGCGTGCCCGCACTCCCCGCAGTGCGCCTCGTCGGTCTGGGTGTTCGCGCACGCGCTCCCGCAGCGCACGGTCCCCGCCGCGCACTCGCAGGCGCCGCCCGCGCAGACCTCCGTCGCCGCGCACGCGCGGCCGCACACGCCGCAGTGCATGCGGTCCACGCTCGTGTCGGTGCAGCGGCCGCCGCAGATCTCGGCGTCCGCGGTGCACTCGCACGCGCCGCCGGCGCAGATCGCGCCCGAGCCGCAGTCGTTGCCGCATCCGCCGCAGTGCATGCGGTCGGAGCCGACGTCGACGCAGCTGTCGCCGCACCGCGTCTGGGTCTCCGAGCAGCGGATCACACACGCCCCCGCCTCGCAGGCCTGGCCGCTCGGGCACGCGTTGCCGCACGCGCCGCAGTGCGCGGGATCGGTCCTGCGATCCACGCACGCGCTGTCGCACCGCTCCTCGGCCGGGCAGAGGCACTCGCCGCCCTCGCACACGAGGCCGGGTGAGCACGTCGCGCCGTTGTCGACGCGGCCGTCGCAGTCGTCGTCGGCGCCGTTGCAGAGCTCCTCGGGCGCGCTCGGCGTGCAGAGGCACACGAGGCCCGCGCCGGGGATCGCGTCGCAGGCCCAGCCCGCCGGGCACGGGCGCGCCTCGTTGCACTGGTCCGTGCAGCGCCCGATCTCGAGGCAGAGGCTCGTGTCGCAGTCCGCGTTGCGCGCGCACATCGCGCCGACCGTCCCGGGCGCCGGGCCCGTCCCGATCCTCCCATCGTCCGGCGCGCAGCCCGCGATCGTCAGCACGAGTCCCGCAACGAAGCTTGCTCTCTTCATGTCCCCTCGCTATCCACAGCAGACCGAGCCGACCCGGCAGTCGCTGCTCGCGCTGCACGGACACGGCCCACACGTTCCGTCGGCGCGGCAGCACTCGCCCGCGCTGCACTCGGCCTCGCTCCGGCACGGGCAGCCGCCGCAGCTCCCGTCGGCGCGGCAGCACTCGCCGGCGCTGCACTCTGCGTCGCTCCGGCACGGGCACGCGCCGCAGCGACCCTCCGCGCAGCACTGGCCCGCGCGGCAGCCGTCGTCGCCCCGGCACGGGCACTCGCCGCAGCTCCCGTCGGGCCCGCAGCACTGCCCGGCCATGCAGTCCGCGTCGCCCGCGCAGCCGCACGCGCCGCAGCGGCCGTCGCCGAGGCAGCACTCGCCGGCGTTGCACTCCGCGTCGGTCGCGCACGCGCACGGGCCGCACACGCGATCGGGCCCGCAGCACTGGCCCGCGACGCAGTCCGCGTCGCCCGCGCAGCCGCACGCGCCGCACGTCCC
>JAYRVK010000912.1:0-1986 GCA_041918555.1 Sandaracinaceae bacterium | reverse complement strand
TCGCGCTCGGCTTCGCGGCCCACGCGCTCTTCCCGCCGCGCCCCGTCGCGGAGGACGCCGCGCCTCGGTAGACTCGCGCGCGTGACCACCGGCGGCGAGGAGCCCGCGCGCATCGGGCGGTTCCGCGTGCTCCGTCGCCTCGGCGCCGGCGGGATGGGGGTCGTCTACGAGGGCGTCGACGAGCTCCTCGATCGCCGCGCCGCCATCAAGGTGATCCGCGAGGAGACCGCGCAGGATCCCGAGGGGCGTCAACGTTTCTTGCGTGAGGCGCGCGCGGCCGCCGCGGTGTCGCACCCGCACGTGGCGACGATCTACGAGGTCGGCGAGGACGGAGACCGGCTCTACCTCGCGATGGAGTACGTGGAGGGCGCGACGCTCCGCGCGGAGCTCGCCGCGGGGCCCCTGCCGCTCGGGCGCGCCGTGACGCTCGCGCGCGAGATCGCGAGCGCGCTCGGCGCGGCCCACGCGGCCGGGCTCGTGCACCGGGACCTCAAGCCCGACAACGTGATGATCGACGCGCGCACGGGCGCGGCGAAGGTGCTGGACTTCGGGCTGGCCAAGCGCGTCGAGACGGCGCCGATCTCCGGCACCGAGGAGACCCTCGCGCCCGAGCTCACGCAGGAGGGGCTCGTGATGGGCTCGCCCGGCTACATGTCGCCGGAGCAGCTGCAAGGGAAGCGCATCGACGCGCGGACGGACGTCTGGGCGTTCGGCGTGCTCCTCTACGAGCTCCTCGCGGGCAGGCGCCCGTTCCACGGGGACTCCGCGGTCGCGATGGTCCTCGCGGTGTGCACCGAGCCGCCGCCGCCGCTCGCGCGCGAGGACGTGCCGCCCGGGCTGGTGGCGCTGGTCCTCTGCTGCCTCGCGAAGGCGGCCGCGGATCGGCCCGCGGACGGGGGCGCGCTCGTGGACGCGCTCGACGCGCTCGACGCGCCCGATGCGCCGCCCGACGCGCCGAGCGCGGTGCGCGCGGTGACGTCCACGCCGGTCGCGAAGGGTCTGGTGCCCGCCAGGCGGAGCCGGACCGTGGGGATCGTCGCGGCGCTGATCGCCGCGCTCGCGGCGACCGCGGCCGCCGGCGCGTCCCTCCGCCGGGATCGCCCCGAGCCCGCGCGCACGGGCCCGAAGTGGGGTCCGGCCGCCGAGGCCCCGGCGGCCGCGCCCGACGCGGCCGTGGCGACCGGTCCGGCCGATCCGCGGCACGGCCCCGCGGTGATCGAGGACGCCCACCCGCGGCCGTGCCTGGCGACGCCCGAGGTGCCGTGCGGCGCTGGCGCGATCGCGTGGTGTCATCCCGAGGGCCGCCGCGTCGCCTGCTGCGGCGCGGGGCTCGTCCCGACCGACGACGGCCTCTGCGAGTGCCCTCCGGGCGGCGCGGATCACGAGGCGGCCATCGCGGGCGGCTGCCCGGCCGGCGATCTCCCGGCGGGTGTGCTCCGCGAGCGCGTCCGCGCGGCGGTGCAGGCGATCGAGCCGGGGCTCCGCGCATGCCTCGAGGAGATCGACGGGCCCGAGGTCCGCGGCCGGATCCTCGGGCACTTCTTCGTGTCGCCGTGGGGCGAGGTGTGGGACGTCCGCATCGACGCGAGCGACGTGCCGAGCCCCGCGCACCAGCGCTGCTACCTCGCGGCGCTCTCTACGATCCGCATCGAGCCTCCGCTCCCCGGGTCCGTCGGGGTCGCGGTCAACTATCCGATCTCCGTGCGGTGATCGATGCGGGCAAGTCTTCTTGCATTGTTGCCGATGCCGGCCCGCACTCGACCCCGCTCGCGGTCGCGCTCGCGCGCGCCATGAAGCGAGGTGCGCCGAAAGATCAGAAGTCGAGAAGGGTAGAAGGGGGCCGATCGATCGATCCCCGCGGCCGCGCAGCGGACGCACTCTTCCCGACTTCTGCTCGTCTCTGCCTTTCGGCGAAACGCCCGGACTCGACCCCGCTCGCGCGCGCCATGAAGCGAGGTGCGCCGAAAGATCAGAAGTCGAGAAGGG
>JAYRVK010000911.1:0-2893 GCA_041918555.1 Sandaracinaceae bacterium | reverse complement strand
CGCGCGTCCGGCGCGAGCGCGGAGAGGAACGCGTCGAGGGCCTCGCGGCGGGCGACCGGATCCGCGGCGCGCGCCGAGGGCGAGGCGTCGAGGAGCACGAAGACGTCGCGCGCCCGCGGCGGGACCCGGCCCGCGGCGACGCGGAAGCGCACGCACCGCTCCTCGCCGCACCGCACCGACCACGCGCTCGCGCGCGCCGCGCCCTCGGGGAGCCGCGCACGGATCGCGACGGGACCGTCGACCTCGCGCGGACCGGGCTCGGAGTCGATGGTGGCAGCCTCGAGCCCGGGCGCGCGCAGCGACACGCGCGCGTGCCCGGTGACCGGCAGCTCGAGGCGGGTCACCCCGTCCTCGGTCGGTGCGCGCGCGACGTAGCGCACGGTGATCGCGAAGCGTCGCCCCGTGACGACCGGCCCCGCCTCCACGAAGACGTAGCGGTCGTGGTCGCGCCAGCCGCGCAGCGACGCGATCGCGACGGGATCGAGCGATGGACTCCGGCCGGTGCGCGCGGCCTCGTAGACACCGGCGACGTCCGTCGCCACGCCCGCGCGGCACGCGCGTCCCGAGCACGCCTCGAGCGCCGCGAGGCCCGCTCCGAGGGGGACGGGCACGCGGAGCTGGGCCTCGACCGCACCGCCCGGGGCCGCGCGCTCGAGCTCGACCCGCGCGGTGACGAGCGCGAGCCCATGCCGCAGCTCGACGGAGAGCTCACGCGACGCGATCGAGAGCCCGCGCGGCGGATCGATCAGCTCCTGCGCCGACGCGGACGCGGGGGCGAGCACCAGCACCACGGCGAGCAGCGCGCGCACGGACCCTTGGACCGCGTCGCGCTCCCTTCGTTCCCGGCGACTACTCGCGCGGGGTGCACGTGCAGGCGGTCGCGGCCTCGGGCTCGTCCCACCGCACCCCGCGGTCGGCCGCGCAGAGCAGGCGCGCGTCGAGCGCGCTCGGCGCGACGAGCTCGATCACGTGCCGGCCGTTCGCGTCGACGCAGTGGAAGTACGTCCCACCCTCGGCCGGCGGCGGCTCGTAGGGCACGCCCTCCTCGCCGCCGCTCGTGGGCGCGACGCGGGGGCTCTCCTCGGTGCCGGGATCGATCTCGGCCCCGCTCGCGACCGCCGCCGTGAGGATCTCCGCGTCGGCCTCTATCCCCGCGCCGACGAGATCGCTGCGACACTCGGAGGAGTCCCCGCAGAGCGCGGCGCCGACCAGCGCCGAGGCCGCCGTCGCGCACCCGGGAGAGAAGAGAGCGACGATCGCGAGGACGGAGGGGCGCACCAGGGAAGGATGATAGCCTGCGCCCGTGCCATCCACCGCGTCCGCGGCGAGCCGCGTCGAGGGCCTGGATCTGGCGCGGGCCGTCGCGATCCTCGCGATGGTCCTCATCAACTTCCAGGTGTTCCTCCTCGCGCGCCCGGGCGAGCTCCTGCCGGACCTCTCGTGGCGCTGGCTGATCCACGCGCCGAGCGGGCGCTCCTCGGCCCTCTTCGTCACGCTCGCGGGCGCGGGGATCGCGCTGATGGCGCGCAGCCCCGATCGCCGCGCGGTCCGCCTCACGCTGCTCAAGCGCGCGCTCTTCCTCCTCGTCGCGGGGAACCTCCTGATCCTCGTGTGGTGGATCGACATCCTCCACTTCTACGCCTTCTTCCTGGCGATCGCGGCGCTCCTCTTCTTCGGGTTCACGCGGCGCCAGCTCCTCCCGGCGGCGGTCGCGATCACGCTCTTCGCGGCGCTCCTCGACGTCGCGTTCGAGTGGCCGGAGTCGGAGTACTGGACGCCGCGCGGCATGGCGCTCGACGTCTTCGTCGACGGCGTGCACCCGGTGCTCCCGTGGATCGCGTTCGTGCTGGTCGGCTACTGGGTCGGCCAGCAGGACCTCGCGGACCCGGGCACGCGGCGACGGCTGATGCTCGGCGCCGCGCTCCTGGCCGCGAGCGCGGAGCTCGTGTCGGCGGCGCTCGCCGCGCTCGCGGCGGAGCTCGCGTGGCCGCCCGAGCTCGCGAGCCTCCTCGGGACGGGGTGGTCGCCCGAGCCCCTCTACGTCCTGGGCGCGGCCTCGACGAGCGTCCTCGCGATCGCGGGATGCCAGGAGGTGGTCACGCGCTTTCGCACCGCGCGCCTCGTCCGTGCGTTGGTCGCGACCGGACAACTTTCCTTTACCATCTACATCCTCCACGCGCTCGTCGGGGTCGGGATCCCGCGCTGGGTCATGGGCCTCGAGGACGCGATGCGCTGGGGCCCCGTGACGATCTGGTGGGCGGTCTTCTGCGCGCTCGTGGTGCCGCTCGCGTGGGCCTACCGCGCCCGGTTCGCGCGCGGGCCGCTCGAGTGGGGGATGCGCAAGCTCTGCGGCGCCACGCCGCCGGCCGCGCCGAGCGCCGCCTCGCCGCCGACCCCGGTCCCGCCGCGCTGGCCGTGGGCCCTCGTCGGCCTCGCCGCGGTCGCGATCCTCGCGATCCGCGCGGTCGGCATCGTCGACCCCGGGCTGGGTTGTGGTGAGGACGTCGTCTTGACGGAGCGCGCGTCCTCGGAGCTCACGCTGTCGTGCCCGCGGCGCGGCTTCGCGCTGGTGCTGCCCGCCGCGCGCGAGGTCACGCTCGAGACGAGCGCGAGCGTGGACGTGATGCTCGAGCTCTGGGGGCCCACCAAGCGGATCGGGATCGACGACGACTCCGGCCCCGGGCTCAACGCGCGCCTCACCCACGAGCTGCGCGCCGGCACCTACCGCGTGGTGGTGCGCCCCTACGATCGCGATCTCGGCCCGTTCGCGGTCGCGCTCGCGCGCTGAGCGCGGTCGTGCAGGGCCCACGCGAGCAGGCCGCACGTCGCGAACCCGTGCGCGTTCACGACGCCGTGGAGGCGCACCATCCACTCGAGATCGATCGTCGCGGCG